>DASZUW010000057.1:0-3718 GCA_035547475.1 Solirubrobacterales bacterium | reverse complement strand
GACCACTACGAGGATGCGTCGCCCGAGCTGGCGATCGAAGTCTTGGCAGACACCGCCAAGGTCGGAGAAATCGAACAGGCGCTGACGCTGGGGGCCGAGGAGAAGGTCGAGGAAACGGTGCGGTCCGCCTACAGCTCGAGGGCCCGCGAGTTGCAGGAGGCCGCCGCCGAGGGAGCCAAGAAGGCTGCGAAGGCCGACCGCGAACGGCAGGAGGCCATCGACCGGGCCGAGCGAGCCGACGGTCACCGGCGGCGGGAGCGTGCTGAAAAAGAAGGGGCAGAAAGACAGCTGCGAGAAGAGCGCACGTCATGGGAGTCCGAGAAGAGTGCGCTGCTCGAGCGAACGGAGGAGGCCTCGCAGAGCGCAAAGGAGACCGCAGAGGAACTACGCGGGCACGCTCAGCAGGAAGCGGACCGACGGGCGCGGAACCGGCGCATCGCTCTGGGCGCCGCGGCGATCGTCGTTGGCATCATCATCGCGGTCGTGCTTCCTCTGACCTTGGTCGGGGGAAGGTGGGCGATTGCAGGGGTCGTCGTGGGCGGCGTCGCCATCGCCCTGCTGGGTGTCCGGGCGCTGGCCGGAACGAAGTGGGGCGGCGCGATCGCCCTCTGGGGCACCCTGCTCGCCGCGGTGGCGGGGATCGCAGTCGCGGTCGTCCTCGCCTCACACTGATATCGGGAACGCTTCCGTGGCTCTTTCGCCGCCTGGTTCGTGACCAAGCCGATCTCTCCGTCGCAGCTGATTCCAGGTCTCGCGTAGGCAAGCGTTCATGGGTCCGAAAGCCCCGTGCCGTAGCTCCGCCTCGATGAGGGCCACGTCAGTGGCGCGCCGAGACTTGAAGAGACTTTTTCGGGTGACGATCCTGATCCGCGACCCGAGTCAACTTCGCCCGGCTGTCGCCGGGAGGCCGAGCGGCCCGACTCTGGCACGCCTGCGGCGTGCGGCGGGGCCGCATGGCCTCCCGGCGACAGCACAACCGACCACGGAAGGAAGGGAACCCCCGTCTCCTCGAGCGGCTGATGCGCGAGCACGGCGCGCGCTTCCGCCGTCATGCACGCTTCCATTCCGAGCGGCCCCAGGACGCCGAGGACGCACTCGGCGACGCCTGCGTGCAGTTCCTCCTCCACTTCGAGGGCGACGGCGTCGAGGAGGCCCGGCGTTGGATGCTGGTCGTGGTGAAGCGCCGCGCCTGGGCGATCACCCGCCGGCGCCGCGAACGCCGCGCCGTGGTCGAGGAGGTCTCCACCCAGCGGATCGAGGCGGACCTCGGGGTCGAGCCGGCGGAGGAGGGCCGCGGTCCCGGACAGCTGATCGAGGCGGCCGAGGAGGTCGCCGGTTTCGTCGCCGCTCTCGGGATGCTGAAGCCCGACGAGCGGCGGGCCCTGATCCTGCTGGCGCTCGGCTACTCCTTCGAGGAGATCGCGGCGATCGAGGGCTGGACGTACTCCAAGGTCAAGCGCTCCACCTACGAGGGTCGCCTCCGTCTGCGACGGATGTTCGGGCAAGGGGGGGAGAGTCGTGAGCCTCACCCCTTCGTCCCCCATGAGCACCGTGAGGACGATCGAGTTCGCCGAGGCACTCGCCCGGCTGCAGGACCTGCTCGGACAGGAGGTGCGCGTGCTGGTCAACTTCCACGGCACCTTCGGCGGCGCGATGCTGCAGGGGCGGCTGACCCGGGTGCAGACGCTGCCGCCCGACCACAGCGCGGTCAACCTCCTGATCGAGGAGCGCCAGGGCCTCATGCTCGACCCGATCGACACCGAGGTCCTCCTGCTCGAACCGGACGAGGAGCCGATCTCGCTCGAGTTCCACCTTCCCTCCGGGGTCGTGGCGATGCTCGAGCCCGTCTGCGGGCCGCCGCTGGTCCCGGCCGCAGGGCGGTAGGTGCGGCACGCCCGACCGATGATCAGTGGCCCCGAGCTCCACCGACCTAACCTTATTGGCTAGAATACTCATCGCATTCCTGAATGGATCAGATGAGCGACGACAAGCGACGGAAGAAAACCTTGGCTCATCCCCTGCGGTCCCGGATCTTCGGCTGCCTCGATGGGGGACGGGAGCTGCCGACCACCGTCATCTGCGGCGAGGTCGACGAGCAGCTGTCGGTCGTCGCCTACCACCTGCGCGTGCTCGAGGCGACCGGACTGGTACGGGCGGAGGGGACGACCCGACCGGTGTGGTCGAGGCGCTAGACGCCCTCCAGCAATTCGGCCGCCGGGACCCGGAGCCCGCGGGCGATCTTCGCGACGGTCGAGACGCGCATGTCACGTTGGCCGCGCTCGGCCCTGGCGAGCTCGACCGGGTGGACTCCGCAACGGTGCGCCAACTCCTCCTGGGTCAGTCCTTGCTGGTGGCGCAGGCGGGCGATATTGCGCCCGACGACGACCTTCGGCTCGATGTGTGGCACGGGCGCAGCATTCGACTCTTAGCCAAAAGCGTCCAGAGCCAATAGCGTCCGGTTCGCAAGAGCCTGCGGAGACTTCAGGGATCGTCTCTGCGTGCCTTGCGCGTCGAACGGATCACTGAGCTCTGGAACGCCGGAACTGTCGGGGCTCGCCCGATCCAGAGGCCGCATCTCGGAGCTCCTGGACACACGATCATCAGCGATGACGTCGCCCTCTGCGGGCAGAGGCGGCGCCTCCTCCCCGGCGAGCTGCGTCCGGGATTCGAGCGTACCCGCCGCGCCACGCTCGTCGTGGGTCGACGCGAGACCGGTCGGCCGATCGCCGTCGCCTGGGTAGAGACCTGGGGTCGTACGGTGGCCAGGGCCTCACCGCACACCTTCCTCGGACCGCCCTGCTTCCACGCCCGGCCCGTCGTGCAGCCTCTGCAGCGCCGGCTCCTCGTACCAGGGGCGTAGGGAGATCGTCGTCGGCGGCAGGCTGCCGTAGACCAGCAGGGCGCCCGCGGCCTCGCTCTGGCGTAGGAGGTGGGCGGGGGCCAGCTCGCGGTAGGTGTCGCCTTCGGTCTGGGAGCGATGCCCGCGCTCGCCGCTCTGGGTAGAGACCGAGCGCTGCTCGAACTCGCCCGAGCCGATCAGCCGCGAGAAGTAGTCGAGGGTCTCGACGTCGGAGACCCCGCGGCCGAGCAGGGTGGCGCGGTGGTTGTTCAGGATCGTCGCCGCCGAGTTGCCGAACCGCGCCTTCACCTGGGCGAGGTCCTGGAAGACGGTGAGGAGCTGCACCCCCTGTCCGGTGCCGGTCGACGCGGTCTGGGCGAGGCCCGGGAAGGGGGCGATGTTGGCGCACTCGTCGAGCAGCAGCAGGAGGCAGGGGTCGATCGGGCCTCCCCGGGCGGTAGAGCGCTCCTCGACCAGCGCCAGCAGCTCCTGGATCAGGGCCGAGAAGACGGTCCGCAGCCGCTCCTGCTCGCTGCGCGGCGAGATCAGGTAGAGCGTGTTCGGCCCGGCCAGGAGCTTCTGCGGCGTGTAGTCGGCGCCCGCCGTCTCCTCCGCGACCCGCGGGTCGGCGAAGGCGGCGAGGATCGTCTCCGCGGTGGTGTAGACCGAGGAGCGCTGGCGCTCCTCGCGGTTCTGGGTGGCCATGAAGGCGCGGGCCGCCCGCTCCTCCCCCGAGGTGGCGAGGATCGGCGCGACCGCCGCCTCGCAGGCTTCCGGGCCTTCGTCGAGCCAGGCGACCACCAGCTCCATCGAGCCCCTCTCGCGGTTCGCGGCGAAGAGCAGGGGAGCGAGTAGCTTCTCGGCGTTGGCGAACCAGAA
>DASZUW010000056.1:0-9032 GCA_035547475.1 Solirubrobacterales bacterium | reverse complement strand
GGCGCCCCACCCGGCGTGCCTGACGGCCCTCCGGCCCCGGCCGCGGCGCTCGCCGCCTCTTCTTCCTCCCTGCTGCGCCGGTTGGTCACCATGACCACCAGCAGGAGCAGGAGGATCGCCGCCGCGAGGGCGGCGATGAAGTATCCCGTGTGACCGGAGATGTAATCGCTGACGTTTGCCGCGAGCACGGTCCCATCCTTACAAAGGATTGAACAGGGTCAACCGGTCGTCCAGTCGCCTGGTCCCGCCGTTTCAGCCTCAGCGCATGCGCCCTTTGAACTCGCGTTCGACTTCGCGGCGCACGTCGCGCTCGGCGATCTCGCGCCTGCGGTCGCGTCCCTCCTTGCCGCGCGCCAGCGCCAGCTCCACCTTCGCCCGCGGCCCTTTGAAGTAGATCCGCACCGGCACGAGCGTGAGGCCTTTCTCCGCCGTTTTGCCGACCAGCCGCTCGATCTCGCCGCGGTGGAGCAGCAGCTTGCGCGGCCGCTCCGGCTGGTGGGCGTCGACGGTCGCGTATTCGTAGGGCGGGATGTGGAGGTTGCGCAGCCACACCTCGCCGTGGTCGACCACCGCGTAGGCGTCGGTCATCTGGGCCTTGCCGCCGCGCAGGGACTTGACCTCCGAGCCGGTGAGGACGATCCCCGCCTCCATCGTTTCGACGAACTCGAATTTGTGCCGCGCCCGGCGGTTGGTGACGACGTCGCCGGACGCCGGGCCCCGCTTCTTGCCCTTCTTGGCCATCAGCGCCTGCCCCCACCGCCGGTGAGCTCGAGGTCGACCCGCCCGCGCTCGGAGTCGACGCCGGTGACCCGCACCCGCACCGGGTCGCCGAGCCGCAGCGCCGTCGCCCCCTCGCCGCTGCCCTGCAGCGACACCTCGGCGCGGTCGAGCTCGTAACGCCCGCCCGGGAGCGTCCGCGCCGGCAACATCCCCTCGTAGACGTCGCCGAGCTCACCGCCGAAGGCGACGAACGCCCCCGCCCGGATCACCCCCGACACCTCGCCGTCGAATTCGGCGTCCGGCCCGCGCTCGCCGAGCTCCCGTTCCAGCAGATAGGCGGCGCAGACGTCGTCGGCATCGCGCTCGATCTTCGCCGACTCCCGCTCCTGGGCGGAGCTGTGGGCGGCGACCTCGCGCGCCTCGGCGAGGGTCGGCGCCTCCTCCCCCTCCCCGAGCGCCGCCAACAGCGCCCGGTGCACGAGCAGGTCGGGGTAGCGCCGGATCGGCGAGGTGAAGTGCGTGTAGGCGTCGGAGCCGAGCCCGGCGTGGCCGGTGTTCGTCTCGCTGTAGGCGGCCTGTTTCAGGGAGCGCAGCACAAGGGAGGTATATGCGTCCCGGCCGTGTCCGCGCCGCGCGGCCTCCCGGCGCGCCAGCCGGCTCGCGTCCGCCGCCATCTGCCCGGCCGAGCGCGGCGAGAGCCCCTGCCCGAGCGGCGGCGTCGGCACGCCCAGCGCCGCCAGCTGCTCCAGCAGGCGTTCGATCCGCGGCGGGTCGGGCTGCGCGTGGACGCGGTAGACGGCGGGGACGCGGCGGTCGACGAGGAGCTCGGCGACCCGCTCGTTGGTGAGGATCATCAGCCGCTCGATCAGCCGGTGGGCCTCGGTCTGCGCCACCCGGTGGGCGGCGACGACGTTCCCCTTGGCGTCGAACTCGAACTCCGGCTCGGCCGATTCGACGTCGAGCGACGTGGTCCCGCGGTGCTCGCCGAGGGCGGCGGCGACGTCGCGCGCCGCGGCGAGCGGTTCGGCGACCTCGGCGGGCGGCGCGTCGCGACCGTCGAAGATCCGGTCGAGCTGGTCGTAGTCGAGGCGCGCGTCGGAGCGGATGCGGCTGCGGTAGAAGCGGGTGCGGGTCGGCCGCGCGTCGCCGTCCAACTCGATCTCGGCGGTGACGGCGAGGCGCTCCACCCCCGGCGAGAGGCTGCACGCCCCGCTCGAGAGCGCGTGCGGCAGCATCGGCTCGACCGTGCCCGGCACGTAGGTCGAGTTTGCGCGTCGCAGCGCCTCCATGTCGAGCGGCGAGCCGGGCCGCACGTGGGCGGCGACGTCGGCGATGTGGACCCAGACCCGCCAGCCCTCGCCCTCGCGCTGGGCGGAGACGGCGTCGTCGAAGTCGCGCGCCGTCGCCGGGTCGACGGTGAAGGCGGCGAGGGCGGTGAGGTCGCGGCGCGGGCCGGTGTGGGCCTCGGCCTCCGCGGCGGCGCGCGCGGCTTCCTCCTCGACGAGGCCGCTGAACCCGCGCAGCCCGAGCCGCTCCGCGAGCAGGTCGGCGACCGCCTCGCGGGCGCTCGCCGGCTCCTCGCCCCGGCGCAGGGTACCGCCGCGCGCCCGTGCCGCGCCGGGGGGCCTCCCTCGCCGCCGCGCGTTCGGACCGGCTGCGCCGCGGTCCCGCTTTCCGGCGCCGCCCGCCGCCCCGCTCCCGGCGCGGGCTCAACCCTTGACCTGGGCGGCGACGGTTTCGAGCGCCTTCTGCCGCGCCTCGTCGACACCCGTGTGCGGGTTGTCGACGACCTTCACTTCGGGGTGGATGCCGCCGGTGCGGGCGAGGTTTTCGCCGTTCGGGGTGAAGTATTCGCCCACCGTCAGCTTCAGCGCGCCGCCGTTGGCGAGGTCGTGCTCTTCCTGGAAGACGCCCTTGCCGTAGGAGCGCGTGCCGACGACGGTCGCGTGGGCGTCGTCTTGGAGCGCCGCGGTCAGGATCTCGGCGGCGCTCGCCGTCCCGCGGTCGATCAGCACGTCGAAGGGCACATCGACGATCTTCCCGGGCCCGCTCCTGCGTTCCGTCGAGCCCTTCGTGCGCGATCGAGTCGAGACGACGACTTCGCCTTCGGGCAGGAAGAGCGAGGCGCTCGAGACCGCCTCGTCGAGCAGCCCGCCGGGGTTCTCGCGCAGGTCCAGCACCAGCCCTTCGGCGCCTTCCTCCTTGGCTTTTTCGATCCCGTGCGCGAGCTGCCTGCTCGCTTCGGAGCTGAACGACAGCAGCCGCACGTAGCCGATCTTCTTCCCGTCGGTGGCAAAGACGCGGCTCGACACGTTGGGCAGCACGACCTCCGCCCGGGTCAGCGTCTTCTCCACCCTTTTGTGGGTCTTCGGCTTCGCGATCGTGACCGTCACCTGGGTGCCTTCCGGCCCCTTGATCTTCCGCGTCGATTCGGTCGAGGTGAGGCCGGCGATCGATTCGCCTTCGACCGCGACGATCGTGTCACCGACCTCCACCCCGCCTTCTTCGGCCGGCGATCCGTGGAAGACCTTCACCACCTTCAGGCCGCTCTTCACTTCGACCACGCTCAGTCCCACGCCGGAGAAGTGCCCTTCGATCTGCTGGTTGAACCCTTCCAGGCTTTCGGGCGAGAAGTAGTCGCTGAACCGGTCTTTGTGGCGCCTGCGGAGCTCCCGCACCATGCCCTGGAGCGAGGAGTTGCCGAGCTCGGTGTTGCCGACCTTGCGGAAGTAGTTGTCCTTGATGATTTCCGCCGCTTCGGCGACGAGGCTCGTCGGTTCTTCGGTGAACGCGTCGCGGGCGAAGCCGGGCAGCTTCGACGGGTGGCCGCCGAGCCAGACTCCGACGACGAGGAAAGCGACCAGGGCGACGCCGAAGGCGATCGCGCCGCGCAGCCTCACGCGGCCCTCAGACCCGCAGGAAGCGGCGCAGCGTGATTCCCGACCCGATCGTCGAGACGAGGATCGCGGCCCCGAAGAGGATCGCGATCAGCACCGGGAAGGCGATGGTGCTGTTGTGCTGGGCGAGGGCGAAGGAGTCGCCGTTGTCGCTCAGCGGGTCGACGATCGTGATCTTGCCGATCCACAGGATCAGTATGGCGACCAGGCCGCCGACGAAGCCGACCACGACCCCCTCGATGAGGAACGGCCAGCGGATGAACCAGCGGGTGGCGCCGACCAGGCGCATCACCTCCACCTCGCGGCGCCGGGTGAAGATCGAGAGCCGGATCGTGTTGCCGACCAGCATCAGCGAGGCGACGACGAGGAGCGCCATGATCACGGTGAGGACGATCTTCAGCGCGCTCGTCACCTTGGCGATCTGCTGGGTCGACTGCTGGCGGGAGAAGGGGTTGGAGATCGCCGGGCTCACCGGGTCGGGCTTGCCGCCGCCGCTCGTCCCCATCACCTCGCGTTCGATCTGGGGCAGGTCGGAGGCGTTCGTCGCCGTGACCTGGAAGCTCGCGGGCAGCGGGTTGGTGTGCAGCTCTTCGACGATCGACTTGTCGCTGAGTTCGCTTTTCAGCGTCGCCAGCGCTTCCTGCTTGGAGATGAAGGTCACCGACGCGACCTCCGGGATCGCTTCGATCTTTTCCTTCGCCTGCGCGATTTCGGCGTTGGTCGCGTCGTCGTAGAGGGCGAACTGGACGTTCAGCTCGTCGCGCACTTCGTCGGACTTGGCCTGCGCGGTCTGGAAGACCGGGATCAGCACGCCGAGCAGGACGACGGTGACGACGGTGGTGATGACGGCGGCGAGGGTCGGCGCCCCGTTGCGGCGCAGGGCGCGGAACGCCTCCGAGAAGAAGAAGAGGATGCGCGACATCAGCGGGCGAGCGAGTGTCCGTGGCCGTTGGTCTTGCGTTCGCCGCCGGGGCCGACGCCGATCTCGGCCGCCATCCGCATGCCGAACTCGGTGGTCGACTCCTCCGTGTAGCCGCCGGAGACCTCGTCGCGGACGACGCGGCCCTCGTAGAGCTCGACCACGCGGCGGCGCATGTTGTCGACCATCTCGCGGTCGTGGGTGACGACGACGACGGTCGTGCCGGTCTTGTTGATCCGGTAGAGCAGCTGCATGATCCCGATCGAGGTGACCGGGTCGAGGTTCCCCGAGGGCTCGTCGGCCAGCATGAGCGGCGGGTGGTTGACGAAGGCGCGGGCGACCGCGACGCGCTGCTGCTCACCGCCGGAGAGCTGGTCGGGGAAGTTGTGGAGCTTCGTCGAGAGGCCGACCAGGCGCAGCGTCGCCGGCACCTGCTCGCGGATTTCGGCGCGGCTGGCGCCGATCACCTGCAGCGCGTAGGCGACGTTGTCGTAGACGGTCCGGTTCGGCAGCAGCTTGAAGTCCTGGAAGACGGTGCCGATGTTGCGCCGAAGCTGCGGAATCTTCTTGTCGGGGAGCGCGCCGATGTCGCGCCCGGCGATGCGGACGGTCCCGTCGGTGACGTCGAGCTCGCGGATCAGGGTCTTGATCAGCGTCGACTTGCCGCAGCCGGTCGGGCCGACCAGGAAGACGAACTCGCCGCGGCCGATCGAGAGCGAGACGCGGTCGAGCGCCATGTGGCCGCCCGGGTAGACCTTCGTCACCTCGTTCAGCTCGATGATCGGGGCGCGGCGCCCGCGCGAGCGCACGGGCTCGGGGGCGCGTTTCTTTTTGCGGCGGATTCTCGGCATAGGTGGCAGGTGCCTTCTGCGAGAACAAGATGACTCCTGCGGAGTCTCGGCGGCGAAATTTTGCGCCCAGAAAAAGGGCGTTTGGCTCTGGGGCTACGGCGAGATCAGACCGCGACGAGGTCGGGGCGGGCGCCGAGCGCCGCCTGCGGATCGACGAGGACGACGACGTCGTCGATCTCCCGCGCGTGCATCACGTCGCCGGCCGCCGCGGCAAAGTCGGCGTCGCCGACGATCGTCTCGATCACCTCGAGCCCCGCCTCCCGCAGCGCGCTCGCGCTCCGCTCGGCCCGCTCCAGCGCATCGGCCCAGTCGATCGGCGAGTCGGCGCCGTGCAACGAGGTCGCCGGGACCAACAGGGTGAAGCCGGTCCCCTCGGCCCGGGGTCGCAGAGCATCGACCATGATCGGCGGCTCTGCCTCCCGACCCACGATCACCAGCACGTTGCGCTTGTCCTTGGTCTCCTGCATCACGGTCTCCTATTCGTCAAAGGATGCCCCCAGCCTTCACCCTGGACGTAAACGCCCGGCCAAGGTCGTCTGAGACTTCCCTTAAGACGTCGTCGAGAAACCAACGGAGCGCCGCGCCGGGAGTTTGCGCGGGGCCGGGGAGCGTCGCGGGCACGCCGGTGCGGGCGACCTGGGTTACTCATAGGTTTACTAGGGTCGCCCGCACTTCCCAGGGCCCTCTCTTTCCGGCCTGGAAAGAGACAGAAGGCGCACGGGGCCGTGACGTTCCCGGCATCCGCGTGACCGAACCCTTCCGCGCCCCTCACGTCCTGGGCGCGCCGCCCGCCATACGAACGGCTGTGGACGGCGCGGCCGCCCCTACCCGATCGCGACCATCCGCTCGATCGGCACCTTCGCCCGCTCGGCGATCTCCTCGTCCACGCTGACCTCGAACTTCATCTCGGCGAGGGAGTCGCGGAGCTTCGGCAGGGTGATCATCTTCATGTATTTGCAAAAGGCCATCCGGTTGGCCTCGATCAGGTTCGCCTTCGGGGCGGCCTGCTGGAGCGGGTAGAGCATGCCGTTCTCGGTGGCGACGATGAACTCGCCCTCGGGGTGCTCTTCGACGTAGGTCTGCATGCCCGAGGTGGAGAGCATGTGGACGCCGGCGGTGTCGACGTCGCCCGCGGCGACGTACTCCATCGCCTGGGTCGAGCAGCCGCACTCGGGGTGGATCAGGAACTCGGCCTCGGGGTGTTCGGCGCGGGTGCGGGCGATGTCCTCGGGACGGATGCCGGCGTGGACGTGGCACTCGCCGTCCCAGACGTGGAAGCGGGCACGGCGCTCGGGCTCGTCGGTGAGGCCGGTCTCGCGCTCGACGAAGGCGCCCAGCCACATGTCGGGTCCGAAGAGGATCTCGGTGTCGGGACCGTGCTCGCGCCAGATGTGCTCGACCACCGAGACGGCGTTCGAGGAGGTGACGCAGTAGTCGGTCTCCGCCTTCACCGCGGCCGAGGTGTTCACGTACATCACGACCATCGCGCCGGGGTGCTGGGCCTTCCAGGCGCGGAGCTGGTCGACCGTGATCGAGTCGGCGAGGCTGCAGCCGGCGTCGAGGTCGGGGATCAGCACCTGCTTGTCGGGCGAGAGGATCGAGGCCGTCTCGGCCATGAAGTGCACCCCGCAGAAGACGATCACGTCGGCCTCGGTGCGCGCGGCGGCGCGGGAGAGGCCGAGGCTGTCGCCGAGGTGGTCGGCGACGTCCTGGACCTCCGGCAACTGGTAGTTGTGGGCGAGGATGACCGCGTTGCGCTCGACCGCGAGCGCCCGGATCTCCTCGCTGAGCGCGGTGATCTCCTCCGGAGCGAGCTCCGGCGCGAAGCTGGGTTGGATCGTCGGGAGCTCCTGCATGAGCCCTTCCTTTCCTCTGTTCGCCGGCAGACCGTCAGGTCGAACCAAGTCGAATGAACGTGGTGGAAGTCTACCGGGTGGGCGGCTCTGCGCCGGCCGGCCCCCGCCACCCGCCATCCTTTGGGCATGCCCGAGCTGCCCGAGGTCGAGATCACCGCGCGCCGGATCGACGCCGCCGTGCGCGGCGCCACGGTCGAATCGGCGCTGGCGCCGGGGATGAACGTGATGAAGACGTTTGACCCGCCGCTGGAGGCGCTGGTCGGTCGCGAGATCACCGGGGTGCGGCGGATCGCGAAGATGCCGGTGGTCGAGTTCGGCGACCTCTCCCTCCTGATCCACCTGATGTCGGCGGGGCGGCTGCGCGTCGCCGACAAACGCGCCTCGCTCAAAGACCGCGCCGCCCGCGTGTTGATCCGCCTCGACGACGGCCGCGAGCTGCGCCTGCGCGAGTTCGGCACCAAGCAGCGCGCCTGGGCGAAGCTCCTGCCCTCCGACGCGGTCGCCGACGACGAGATGGTGGCGACGCTCGGCCCCGAAGCCTGGCCCGCCCCGCCGCTGGAGGAGCTCGCCGCCGCGATCGACAAGCCGCGCCACCTCCACCCCCTCCTGCGCCACCAGAAAGACATCAGCGGCATCGGCCGCTCCTGGGTCGACGAGATCCTCTGGGAGGCCCGTCTCTCGCCCTTCAAGAAAGGCAGCGAACTCGACGCCGCGGAGATCGGCCGCCTCCACGCCGCCCTCGGCGTCCTCGGCGACGCGATCGACCACTACGAGCAGACGATCGGTCCCGAGCTCCCCGACAAGATCCAGGTCCCCCTACGGATCCACAAACACGAGGGCGAGCCCTGCCCCCGCTGCGGCACCACGATCGAGGCCGTCTACTTCTCCGAACACCAGATGAACTACTGCCCCCACGACCAGACCGGCGACCGCATCCTCAAAGACCGCCGGCTGTCGAAACTCCTGAAGTAGCGCTCAGACGGACGTGATGTCGCCTTCGCGGTGCATCGGGGCTTTCGTCTGATCGAGCGGGACATCCCAGGGTGGCGGATCCGGCTTCACCGGCCCGACGAACCTTTTCTTTCTCTTGAAGAGCTTCTTGAGGAATTTGAGGCTCAAAGCGCCACCTCCACGATCAAGGCACCGAGGACCATACCGACGGAAACAAGGCCGGCCAGAAAGAAATATTCAGCCTTTCTGACGGCCCGGGCGGCGCGATCGCTCTGGAGGGTCACGACTTCGATTTCATCGATGAGCCCGCGGATCGTCCGGACGTGGACACGCCAGAGGTCGGGCTCGCGGACGAACCGGTCCACGGTGTAGTTCGCGACCTCCTCCGCCGAGAGATCGGCAGCCGATCCCGGCGCCGGGGTGCCGCGCAGAGACGTGACCAGAGAGGCGATCAGCATCAGGACGCCGATCAGCAGCGCCACCCCCGCGCAACGAAGAGCGACGCCCTGGAAGGCGGCGAGGACCGATGCGGCATTTCCCCCGGCGAGCGCCAGGACCGCCCCCGAGAACCCGGCGAGCTGAGCGCCGCGGGTCCGCAGCAGGCGAACCCGCTCGCGAAGATCGCCGAGGAGCGCTTCGGAACGCCGCAGGTACCAGGCGATCGCTTCGGGGTTCGGCCGTCCGGGCATTCGCCGAAGCTAGTAGACGCATCCGGAAATACGTTCAGGCGATCCGGGAAGGAATCGGCGGCCGGGAGGCGAATCTCCGGCCAGTGCCCCAGAAGGTCGAGATCGAGCTGAGCGGCGAGGAGCGCGAGGCGCTCCGGCGCCTGGCCCGC
>DASZUW010000055.1:0-2653 GCA_035547475.1 Solirubrobacterales bacterium | reverse complement strand
GGCGCGCTCGCGAGCGTCCGCGCCGCGCGCTTCGCGGCGATGCAGCTCTCGGCGATGGATCTGGTCGCTACGGCCATGTCCGAAAGGGTAACCGGCCCCGCCCCGCACACCCCCACTTGGCACACAAGATTTGCGAAGTTGGCCCTAAAGCAGCACGAAGCGGTCCCGATGTATGACCTCTTCGGGGGCATCGGGGAAGTGCTCGCGCACGTACGCGCTGCGATGGCCAGCGGTGCGGGCGACGTCGTCGGAGGAGTACTCGGAGATGCCCTTGCCGAGCGGGCGCTCGATGCCCCGCTCGACCACCCAGACGGCGTCGCCGGGCTGGAAACTGCCGTCGGCGCCGGTGACGCCGACCGCCAGCAGACTCGAGCCGCTCTCCCGCAGGCGCACCGCCGCCCCGGCGTCGACGACCACCGACCCGGCGGGCCGCTTGGCGTATTTGAGCCACAGCTTGTAGGGCGAGAGCCGCCCCTCGACCCGCGCCGTGAAGCGCGTCCCGATCTCCTCGCCGGACGCCGCCGCGGCCAGCTCCCCCGCCCGCGTGCCGTTGCAGATCACCACCGGGACGCCCGACTCGCTGGCGATCCGCGCCGAGGCGATCTTGCTCTGCATGCCGCCGCGCCCGAGCGTCGAGGACTCCCCGATCCGGATCTCGGCGAGCGAGGAGGCGTCGTCGATCCGCCCCACCAGCGCCGCGCCCGGATCGGTCCGCGGGTCGGCCGTGAAGACCCCGTCGGTGTTGGTCAGCAGCACCAGCAGGCGCGCGTTCAGGAGCGCCGCCACCAGCGCCGCGAGGAAGTCGTTGTCGCCGAAGGTGATCTCGTCGGTCGAGGTCGTGTCGTTCTCGTTGATCACCGGGACCAGGCCCCAGGCCAGCAGCCGCTCAAGCGCCTGCCGCGCGTTCAGGTAGTGGCTCCGTTCCGAGACGTCGGACAGAGTGAGAAGAACCTGCGCCGCCTTGGTGCCGCCCGCCTCGAGTCGCTCGCGGTAGGCCTGGAAGAGGTCGCCCTGGCCGACCGCCGAGCAGGCCTGCAGCTCGTCCATCGCCCGCGGCCGCTGGTCGAGGTCGAGCAGCCGCATCCCGCGCGCGATCGCCCCCGAGGTCACCAGCACGACCCGCTCGCCCCCTTGGCGCAGCGCCCCGACCTGCGCGCAGACCGAGTCGAGCACGTCGGCCCGCAACGAGCCGTCGTCGGCGGCGACGACCGAGCTGCCCAGCTTTACTACCAGCGTCATGGCCGGCAAGTCTAAGAGCGAGGCCCCTCCCTTCAGCCACGAGCTGCGCGTCCGCTACGGCGAGTGCGACGCCCAGGGCATCATCTTCAACGCCAACTACCTCGCCTACGTCGACGTCGTCCTGACCGAGATCTGGCGCCAGTCGATGGGCTCCTACGACATGCTGCTCGAGACCGGCGTCGACACCGTGGTCGGCGAGGTCAACATGCGCTTCCTCAAACCGGGCCGCTTCGACGACGTCCTCCGCATCGAGGGCGGCTTCGACGGCCTCGGCACCACCAGCACCACCCTGAAGCTCTGGTTCCGCCGCGCCACCGACCTCCTCGTCGAAGCCGACGTCCGCTACGTCTTCGTCGACCTGGAGAACTGGGAGAAGACCCCGATCCCGGACAGGGTCCGCGAGGGCCTGACGCCGCTGCTGCTCGGCTGAGGGGGCGGAGTGAGACGCCCGGGACGTGAGGGTTCCGTGGGGAAGGGTCACAGGGACGGGAGGAAGTGCGGCCTTACGTCACCGGTCTGTGAGGAACTCCGCCCTTCCGTCACGGTTCCACATCCGGCGGAGTCGCGCTGCGTGTGTTGACCCTGCCATAGCAAGGTCAAACTCGACATCGTGATCTGGGCGGATGAGGATCCGTGACGTTCCCGGAGTCTTCGTGACCAGAGGCGCGCACTTCGTGGAAGACCCTGCGCCTCTCCCGGCTCCCGCCACGAACGCTCATCACCCTCCCCACGGACCCGGCTCAGATATGCAGCTCGAACTCGTGCTCGCCGATCCGGACGTCGTCGCCCGGCTCGAAGCCCGATTTGCGCAGCGCCGCGATCACGCCGATCTCGGTGAGGCGCTGCTCGAGGTAGGCGAGCGCTTCTTCGTTGTTGGTGTCGTGGCGTTCGAAGAGGAGCTCGACGCCGCGGCCGCCGATGCGGAAGCCGCCATCGTCCTCGCGTTCGACCCAGTAGCCGCCCTCGCCCGCCGGGCGGTAGACGCGGTGCTCGGACTCGAACTCGGCGACCGACCCGCCCGCCGGGACCGCGCCGAGCGGCTGCACGATCGCCAGCTCGGCGAGGATCCGGCGGCGCAGGTCCTCGAGGCCCTCGCCGGTCGCCGAGGAGACCGACATCACGCCGAGAACCGAGTCGCCGAGGCGCTCCTCCCAGGCGGTCACTGCCGCCTCCACCGCCGCGGGTTCGAGCAGGTCACGCTTCGAGAGCACCACCAGCTCGGGCAGCCGCTCGAGGCCCGCGCCGTAGGCCTCCAGCTCCGCCCGCACCAGCTCGTAGTTGGCCACCGGCTCGCCTTCGAGCGGCGCCAGCTCGACCAGGTGCACGAGCATCGAGCAGCGCTCCACGTGGGCGAGGAACTCGTGGCCGAGCCCGGCGCCTTCCGCCGCCCCTTCGATCAGCCCGGGGATGTCGG
>DASZUW010000054.1:0-2086 GCA_035547475.1 Solirubrobacterales bacterium | reverse complement strand
CGCGCGGTGCGCGGCGCGACCGAGCACTTCTACACGCTCCCTGAAGCTCTACCCAAGGTCGAGGCCGAGGGCGCGACCGCGGCCGAGCCCGCCCACGTCTGACCCGTCGAGCCCGACCTCCTCGACCCGCACGTCCATCCGGGTCTTCGCCGGCCTGCGGATCAGGAGGAAGACCACGGCGGCGAGGATCAGGCTGACGCCGCCTGCTCCGAGGCCGAGGCCGCCGCGGTCGCCGGACACGGCCATCCAGTCGGCCACCGGCGGCGGTGCCGAGGGCGAAGGTCGCAAGCACCGTCGCCCAGTAGAAGACCTCCCGTCGATGAGAGGGCGCGGGGCGGGACGGCCGAGGGTCGGGTGATCAGGCCAGACGGCCGATTCCGGCACCGGATCCTTGCGTGGTTGGAAACCCGGCATAGCGCGGATTTCCAACCACGCTGATCCTTGGCCGCTGGAATCCTCGCACTCCCACGCCGCCATCCACCCCCTACGGCACCGGCGCCCCCGCGAGGCCAACCAGGATCGCCCCCACGGCCCCGGCCCCGAGCAGCACCTCGACGACGCCTCGGCGGGCGAGGAGGAGGGCGGCGGCCGCGGCCGCCAGGACCGGGACCTGCCCGGTCTCCGGGAGGGCGGCGGCGAGGGGGATCGCGGAGCCGAGGATCGCGCCGATCGCCGCCGGGCCGGCGCCGGCGAGGAAGGCGCGGGCGCGGGGGTTGGAGCGGAGGCGCTCGAAGCGGCCGCCGCCGAGGAGGATGAAGGAGAAGGAGGGGAGGAAGGCGACGAGGGCGGCGAGGAGGCCGCCGCCGATCCCGTAGGCGCCGTAGCCGACGGCGGCGACGGTGGCGACCACCGGGCCCGGGGTGACCTGACCGAGGGCGACGGCGTTGAGGAATTCGGCGTTCGTCGTCCAGTGGTAGGCGAGGACGGCGTCGCCCTGCATCAGCGGCACGATCACGAAGCCGCCGCCGAAGGAGAGGGCGCCGACCTTGAACGCGGTCCAGACGAGGTCGCCGACGGTGCCGGTGGCGACGGCCGCGAACGGTGCCAGCGGCGCGAGGTCGCGCAGGGCGCCCGCCCGCACGGCCTTCGGCAGCACGAGGAACGGCGCGAGCGCCGCCAGGCCGCCCTCGTGGCCCGCGCGCCGGATCGCCAGCTCGACGATCCCGCAGCCGAGCAGGACCAGCACCAGCCAGGGGCCGATCGCCGCGGCGGCGATGCCGCCCGCCGTCCCGTAGGCGGCCCAGCGCACCACGGCGCCGCCCTCGGCGCGGGTCCGGTCGAAGCTCGGGCGCAGGAGATCGATCCCCGCCCGCACCGCGACCGCCGCGACGGCCGCCCCCGCCCCGGTCCCCGCGCCGCGGACCCAGCCCGGCGGCGAGCCGGAGAGGAAGACCACCGAGAGCGCGAGGATGAGGACGACGGCGGGGACGATGAAGCCGAGGCCACCGACGATCGCGCCCGGCCAGCCCGCCACCCGGTAGGCGCAGAAGATCGCCAGCTGGGTCGAGGACGGGCCCGGCAGAAGCGAGCAGGCGGCGTTCGCGTCCTCGAATTCGTGGTGGTCCATCCAGCCTTCGCGGTCGACGACCAGCCTGCGCAGCAGGGCGATGTGGGCGGGCGGCCCGCCGAAGCCGGTGGCGCCGATCCGCGTCCACTCGCGGGCGACGGCGGTGAGCCGGGCCCCGGCGCGGGAGGCCGTGGCGTCAGCCATCGAGCCCCTCCTCGCTCAACCCCCGCGACGCCCTGCGCATCCGCCCCGGCGCCTCGCGGTGCAGCGTCCTGTCGAGCGTCCCGGGGCCGATGCCACATCGTGAACCGCCGGCGGCCTCCGGTGTTGCCCTTCCGAGAACGAGGCGGCGCCCCCACCGTCCCGGGCGCCGTCGATCAGAAGGCGCTGAGGGTGACATCTCGGCCACATCCACCTCGCCGCGATCGGCGTACCATTTTTGGCGTGAACTCACGGCGGGCGTTCGACTGGAGAGTGGCCTGGGGCCTGCTCGCCATCCTGCTCTGCCTCGCCGGCCTCGCGACGGTCGAACCGGAGACCGCCGAAGCGGTCAACACGACGATCGGCATCGGCGCCCTC
>DASZUW010000053.1:0-4213 GCA_035547475.1 Solirubrobacterales bacterium | reverse complement strand
GACGTAGGTGGTCGGCACCGACTTGATGTCGGGGATCTGGACCTCCTCGCCGACGTCGAGCAGGTAACGGATCATCATCATCGCGTGCTCGCGCTCCTCCAGCGCCTGGCGGTAGAAGAAGGCGGCGAGGCGGGGCAGCGTCTCGGCGTCGTAGTAGACGGCGGCGGCGACGTACTGCTGCGAGGCGGCGAACTCGTTGGAGATCTGCTCGTTGAGGGCGGCGGCGAAGGACTTCTCGGCCATCGTGTGTGGCTCCTTTACGTGGGTCGACGAGGACTGGTGGCTGAGACGATCGAAACCAACGTAGCCGAAAGCTCACGCCGTCCGCAGCGCCTCGGTCGGGGTGAGGCGCGCCGCGCGGGCCGCCGGGTAGAGCCCGGCCAGGCCGCCCAGCAGGCAGGCGGCGGCGATGCCGCCCGCGACCGCGCCCGGCGGCACCAGCAGGGTGAGCCCTTCGGCCGCCGCGTAGGCGGCGGTGGCGCCGACGCCGAGCCCGACCCCGACGATCCCCCCGCAGACCCCCAGCACGAGCGACTCGCCGAGGAACTGGACCGCGATGTGGCGGCGGCGGGCGCCGAGGGCGCGGCGCAGGCCGACCTCCGGGCGGCGCTCGAGCACCGAGATGATCATCACGTTGGCGATCCCGATCCCGCCGACCAGCAGCGCGACCGCGCCGAGGCCGAGGAAGAGCGAGGTGAAGGCGCCTTCGGCGGCGGCCCGGGCCTCGAGGGCGTCGGAGGGTCGGCTCACCGCGACTTCCTCCGGTGCCCAGGGGTCGGCGGCGGCGGGCAGGAGGGCGGCGGCGGCGCGCACCTCCCGTTCCCCCGACCGGGCGCGGACGTAGATCTCGGTGGCGCTGCGTTCGGCGCCGAGGAGGCGGGCGGCGACCGGGTAGCCGACCAGCGCCGCCGCGTCGAGTTCCGGCGCCAGCGGCAGCGGCCGCAGGATCCCGACCACGGTGAAGAGGCGGCCCGCGATGAAGACCTGGACGATCCCGCCGACGCTCTCGATCCCCAGTCGCCGGGCGGCTTTCGAACCGAGCACCACGGCCGGGTAGCGTTCGGTCGCCCGGTCGATGAAGCGGCCCGACCTCATCTCGCCTTCGAGCGTCCGCAGCAGCTCCGGGTCGCACGCCTCCACCGCGATCCCGCCGGTGATCTCGGCCGGCACGTAGGAGCTGCGGCGGACCGTCGCGCCTTCGACCCTCGTCACCGCCGCCGCCGCTTCGACCTGGCGCAGGAGCCGCGCGCGTGGAGCGGCGGCGGCGGGCAGCTTCGCTTCTTCGCCGAAGAACGATTCGCCCGGACCGACCGTCAGGAGGGTGGTGCCGAGCTCTTCGATCCGCTCCAGCAGGTCGGCCTTGCTCGTCTGCGAGATCGCCAGGACGGCGACGAGCGAGGCGATCCCGATCGAGATGCCGAGCACCGAGAGCGCGGCGCGCAGCTTGCGGGTGGCAAGGCCGACCGTCGCCAGGCGCAGGAGGTCGCGGAGGCGCAGGCGGCTCACCCGTCGTCCTCGATCAGCCCGTCGCGGACCGCCACCCGGCGCGGCAGCGAGGCGGCGATCCCCTCGTCGTGGGTGATCACCACCAGCGTCGCTCCGGCCTCGTTGAGCTCGCGAAGCAGCTCCATCAGCTCGGCGCCGGTGCGGCTGTCGAGGTTGCCGGTCGGCTCGTCGGCGAGGACGATCGCGGGCGCGCCGACCAGCGCGCGGGCGACGGCGACCCGCTGGCGCTCGCCGCCGGAGAGCTTCGCCGCGCCGTGGCGCTCGCGGTGGGAGAGGCCGACCCGGCGGAGCGCCTCGGCGGCGCGCTCGCGCCGCTCCGCCGCCGGCACCCCGGCGGAGAGGAGGCCGTCGGCGACGTTGTCGATCACCGGCGCCGCCTCGAGCAGGAAGAAGCGCTGGAAGACGAAGCCGATCCGGGTCGCGCGCAGGTCCGCGAGCTCGTCGTCGGAGGCCGCCGAGACGTCTCGGCCCTCGATCGCCACCGTGCCCGCGCTCGGCCGCTCGAGCGTGCCCATCACGTGCAGGAGCGTCGACTTGCCCGAGCCCGAGGGGCCGACGATCGCCGCCAGCTCGCCGCGGTCGATGGCGAGCGAGACCCCGCGCAGCGCCTCCACCCCGCCCGAATAGGTCTTGCGCACGTCGCGAAGCTCCAGCACCGGCGCCCCGCTCACCCGCCCGTCTCCACCTTCATCCCGGCGCGCAGGCCCGCGCCCCGGACCTCGACGTAGCCGTCGGCGGCGAGGCCGGGGGTGACCACGACCTGGCGCCGACCGCCCGCGCCGCGGACGTAGACCGCGAAGCGTCCGCCGCCGACCGCCACCAGCGCGGTCAGCGGCACGCTCAGCACGTGCCTGCGCACCCGCTGGGTGAAGAGCACGCTGACGCTCGCGCCGTCGAGGGCGGGGATGCGGTGGCGGCCGGTGACCGCGATCGTCGCCTCCACCCCGGATTGCGATTCTTCGCCCGGCGCGCCTTCGCCCGAGGATTCGATCGCCGCCAGCGCGCGCACCACCCCCGGCACCTCGGCGCCGCCGGGCAGCACCACCCTCACCTTCTGGCCGCGGTGGGCGATCGACTGCTGGTCGGCTTCGAGGTCGACGTCGACGATGCGGCGGGTCGTGGTCGTGCGCAGGATCGGCGTCGACGGCGCTTCCGCTTCTTCGTCGGGTTCCGGTTCGGCTGCCGCTTCCCGTTCGGCTGCCGGTTCCCGTTCGCCTCCGCGTTCGCGTTCGCCCTGGGCCGCGGCGGGCTTTTCGACCTCGCCGACCCCGCGCGGTGCTTCCTCGCGAGCGCGTTCCTCTTCGGGCTTCTCGGGCGGTCGCCGGTCTTCTTCTTCTTCTTCTTCTTCTTCCGCGGCCGCTTCGGCTTCGGTCGCTTCGCCGATCGACGGCACCTCGTAGGCGGTGAGCTGCGACCCGCCGCCTCCGCCGCCCCCGCCGAGCGCTTCGCCCAGGGTCGCTTCGAGCTTCGTGATGCGCTGCGCCCCGGGGAGGAAGGTGATCCGCCCCAGCTCGACCGCGCCGGTGGCTTGGAGGCCGACGTCTTCCTGCCACGCTTCCACGGCCGCGGCGGTCGCGGCGGTGAATTCTTCGTCGACCGTCCCCGGTTCGTAGCCGAGCGCCGCGAGGTTGCGCTCGAGCTGTTCGACGTCGGGTCCGGCGGCGATCCCTTCGGCGAGGCCGCGATAGGCGGGCACCTTCCCGTACATCAGGATCACCGGCTTGCCGTCGATCGCGTAGAGCGCTTCGCCGCGGCGGACCACGTCGCCGACCGCGGGCAGCTCGGTGACCGTGCCGGAGAGGCGCGCCGGCACCGTCGTTTCGCCCGCGTAGCCGATCGTCCCTTCGACCGTGACGCGTTCGGCGAGCGTCCGCCGCGCCACCGTGGCCGTGCCGATCGCCTTCCCGCCGCCATCCCCGGCGCCGCCCGCCTTGCCCGCCCCGGTGCCGCCGCCGCCGAGCACGACGACGCCGGCGGCCGCGGCGATGGCTGCCACCGCCGCGGCCACGATCGCCGGCCTGCGCCTCACCGCGACGTAGGAGGTCCGCCGATCACGGGCCCGCCGGGGACCTTTTCCCGGCACGCTTCCTGCGCTTCTTCGAACGCCGGCGAGCTCGGGTCGAGGCCGCCTTTTTCGATTTTCATCGCGACTTTGCCCTGCCCGTCGAACTGCGGGTCGGGCATGTTCACCCCGTGTTCGCGCATGCACCGGGAGAAGGCGAGCGCGGCTTCCTTGAACTTTTCTTCCTGCTGCGGTGACATTTTCTGGCCCTTCGGCAGCTTGCTTTCGCAGGCCTTCAGCGCCTTCTTCGTCGCCGGGTCTTCGGGGTTGATGCCGCCGCTCGTCTTGCCTTTGCCGGCCGGCCCGCCTTTGACGGTGCCGAAGACGACCCCGGTCTGCCCCGGCTTGGGGTCCGGCACGTCGACGCCGTGTTCGCGCATGCATTCGGCGAATTCGAGCTGCGCTTCTTCGCGCGATGCCAGGTCGTCCCCGCCGCCGCCGGCGCCGCTGCCGCACGCCGCGAGCACGACGGCGCTGAGCGCCAGCGCCAGCGCGATCACCCAGTCGCTTTTCCTCATCCCGCCTCCTTTTCGTTTGACGGCTCATATGGGGCCGCCGGCGGCTGAGAAAAGGCTGAGAGGCGACTAGGAAGCGGTTAAAGCGCCGGCCGCGGCGGGCGCCGCGGAGTCGACGACCACCGACGAG
>DASZUW010000052.1:0-4421 GCA_035547475.1 Solirubrobacterales bacterium | reverse complement strand
CGCGGGCTGACCGTCTCGACGTTGTTCATGTCCATGCCCTTCATGAGCAGCGGACCACCGTAGCGGAAGTCGACTCGCGGCGGGTCTTCATCAGAACTTCAGCCCCCCCTCGCGCGCGCCTTCGGCGAGCGCCTTGACGCGGCCGTGGTACTGGTAGCCGCCGCGGTCGAAGACGCACGTCTCGATCCCGGCCGCCTTCGCGCGCTCGGCCAGCAGTTCGCCGGCCCTACGCGCCTGGGCGGTCGCTGTGAGGCTCTTCAGCTCCGGCTCGATCCAGTTGACCGCGGCCAGCGTGTGGCCCGCGCGGTCGTCGATCAGCTGGGCGAAGACGCCCTTGTTCGAGCGGTACACGGAGAGGCGCGGGCGCTCGGCCGTGCCGCTGACGCGGGAGCGGACGCGGCGCCGGCGGCGCAGCCGCCGCTGCTGCGGGGTCTGGACCGTCATGCGCGCTTACCGACCTTCCGCAGGACCTGCTCGTCGCGGTAGCGGATGCCCTTGCCCTTGTAGGGCTCCGGCGGGCGCCGCTTGCGGATGTCCGCCGCGACCTGGCCGACGAGCTGCTTGTCGATGCCGCGGACGATGATCTCGGTCGGCTGCGGCACCTCGAATTCGATCCCCTCCGGCGCCTCGATCGAGACCGGGTGGGAGAAGCCGAGGGCGAGCTCCAAGTTCTTGCCTTTCAGCGCCGCGCGGTAGCCGACGCCCTGGATCTCGAGGCGCTTCTCGAACCCGTCGGTGACGCCCTCGACCATGTTCGCGATCAGGGAGCGGGTCAGCCCGTGCAGGGCGCGGTGCTCGCCGCGGTCGGTCGGGCGGGCGACGAGGATCGTGCCGTCCTCCTGGGAGACCTTCATCTCCTGCGAGTAGGTCTGGGTCAGCTCCCCTTTGGGCCCTTTCACGGCGATGTTGCCAGGGCCCAGCGTCACCGTCACGGCGTCGGGGACCGGCACAGGCTTTCTTCCGATTCGACTCATTCCAAGCTTCCTTCGTTACCAGACGTAGGCGACTACCTCGCCGCCGACACCCTGCTGACGCGCTTCGTGACCGGTCATCACCCCGTGGGAGGTGCTGACGATCGCGGTTCCGGTCCCGCCCTGCACCCGCGGCACGCTTTTGTGATCGACGTAGCGGCGACGACCCGGGCGGGATACCCGTTCGATCCCGAGGATGACAGGCTTGCGGTCCTCGGTGTACTTCAGGGTCACCTCGATCGACTCGCCGACCGCGGCGGGCTTCTTCTGGAAGTCGGTGATGTAGCCCTGCTCCTTGAGGATCCGCGACAGCTCCACCTTCAGGTTCGAGGCGGGGATCTCCACCTCGTCGTGGCCGGCGCGGATCGCGTTGCGGATCCGGGTCAGGTAATCGGCGATCGGGTCGGTGTGCATCGCTCTACCAGCTCGACTTGGTCATGCCGGGGACGTAGCCCTCGTGGGCGGCCTCGCGCAGACAGATCCGGCAGAGGCCGAACTTGCGGTAGTAGGCGCGCGGGCGACCGCAGCGACGGCAGCGGTTGTATTCCCGGCTCTTGAACTTTGCTTTGCGGCCCTGGCGGACCTTCTGGGAAGTCTTGGCCATCTTGCTTTCAGCTCTCCTGTGCCTCGGTGTCGGCCCCTCCGGCGGGTGACCCGGATGACGGGTCCTCGCCCGCAGCCTGCGAGGACGAGGACCCCTCGTCCGGGGCAGGACCCGCCGGCCGGGACGCATAGGCCTCGGGGTTCTCCTCTTTCAGTGCTTCGAGGGCCGCCTGCTCGGTCTCCGCTTTCAGGCGAGCCTCCTCCTTTTCGCGCTCTTCCTCGGCCGCTCTTTCTTCGGCTTCGCGCTCGGCCTGGCCGGGGCGGCCCTCCTGCGCGAACGGCATCCCCAGCCCGAGCAGCAGCTCGAACGCCTCCAGGTCGGTCTTCGCCGTCGTCGTCATCGTCACGTCGAGGCCGCGGACGACGTCGACCGAGTCGTAGTCGATTTCCGGGAAGATCAGCTGCTCTTTGACGCCCATCGAGTAGTTCCCGCGGCCGTCGAAGCTGCGCGGGTTGAGGCCGCGGAAGTCACGGATGCGCGGCACCGCGATCGAGGTGAGGCGGTCGAGGAACTCCCACATGCGGGCCCGGCGCAGCGTCACCGAGATGCCGACCGGCATGCCCTCGCGGACTTTGAAGGACGCGATCGACTTGCGGGCCCGGCGCACGTTCGGCTGCTGGCCGGCGATCGTCGCCAGCTGCTGGGTCGCGAGTTCGAAGGAGCGGTTGTCCTGTTTCTCTTTGCCGAGGCCCATGTTCAGGGTGATCTTCACCAGCTTCGGCGCGTCCATCGGCGTCGTGTAGCCGAATTTCTCGGTCAGCGCCGGCAGGACCTCGTTCTCGTATTTTTCGCGCAGGCGCGGCGGCGGCGCCGCCTGCGACACGGGAGTCACGGTTCCGGCCTCCATCAGTCGACCTCCGCCCCCGAGCGGCGCGCGATCCGCACGCGCTTGCCGTCCTCGCCCCGACGGACGCCCAGGCGGGTGCCTTTGTTGCCTTTCGGATCGAGCACCATGACGTTCGAGACGTCGATCGGCCCCTCCTTCTCGACGATCCCACCGGGGTTGGCGGTGGCCAAGTCGCCGGTCGAGCGGGGACGTTCGTGGCGCTTGATGATGTTCAGGCCCTCGACGTAGACGCGGCGCTTCTTCGGGTCCGTGCGCAGCACGCGCCCGGTCTTGCCCTTGTCCTTGCCGCTGATGATGATCACCTGATCATCGGTCTTGATGCGCATGGTCTTCGCCATCGTCAGAGGACCTCGGGGGCGAGCGAGATGATTTTCATGAAGTTGCGGTCGCGAAGTTCGCGGGCGACGGGGCCGAAGATGCGGGTCCCGCGCGGGTTGTTGTTCGCCGGGTCGATCAGCACGGCGGCATTCTCGTCGAAGGAGATGTAGGTGCCGTCGGGACGGCCGAGCGGCTTTTTGGTCCGCACCACGACGGCCTGGACGACCTCGCCCTTGCGCACGCCGCCCTGCGGGCTGGCCGATTTCACCGTCGCGGTGATGATGTCGCCGACCGACGCGTAGCGGCGGTGCGAGCCGCCTTTCACGCGGATGCAGAGCAGCTCGCGGGCACCGGAGTTGTCGGCGACATTGAGTCGGGACTCCTGCTGGATCATCGGTCGCTCACCTCGCCTTCTCGACGACGTCGACGAGACGCCAGCGCTTGGTCTTCGACAGCGGTCGGGTCTCGACGACGCGCACGACGTCGCCCTCGCCCGCCTCGTTGCGCTCGTCGTGCGCGTGCAGCGTGCGCGAACGGCGGACGATCTTCTCGTAGGTCGGGTGCCGGCGGGCGATGTCGATGCGGACGGTGATCGACTTGTCGCCCTTGTTGGAGACGACGATGCCCTGGCGGACCTTGGCCGCGTTCGACTCGCGCTCGGCGGGCGGGGTGCCGGTGCCGGGTTTGTGGGCCGCCTTCAGCGCGGCGCGTTCCTTCCGCCGTGCCTCCGCCTTCGCCTTGCGGCGGGCGGCGCGCTCGGCGGCGCGCTCCTCCGCCGTCCGCGGCGGGTTGGCCTGGCGCTGCTCGCGCGACTTCAGCAGGCGGCGACGCTCCTTCCAGGGGAGGTCGTCGAGCGGGTCCGGCCCCGCCTCCTCAGCTTTCGCGGCAGGGGCGTCGGACGACCCGGCGTCCGCATCCTCGCCGTCGGCCGCACCGGCCCCTGCCGCGGGTGACCCGGATGAGGGGTCTTCGCCCGCAGCCTGCGAGGACGAGGACCCCTCGTCCGGGGCAGGACCCGCGGCCTGCGGCGCCTCGTCCGGCGTCGTCTCGTCAGTTTTCGTCTCGTCGTCCGTCATATCCGTCGCGTCTCTTTCTCCACGTCGATGCCGCGCTCGCGGGCCACGGTGATCAGCCGGGCCACATCGCGTTTCGCCTGCCCGAGGCGGGCGGTGTTCTCGAGCTCACCGGTGGCGTGGCGGAAGCGGAGGTTGAAGGCCTCCTCTTTGGCGTCGATCAGTTTCGCCACCAGCTCGTCGTCTTTCAGATTGTGAACCTCCGCGGCCTTCACTGCTCCGCCCCCTCGCGTTTCACGAATTTCGTCTTCACCGGGAGCTTGTGCCCGGCAAGGCGCAGCGCTTCGCGCGCCAGCTCCTCGGGGACGCCTGCCAGCTCGAACATCACCTTGCCCGGCTTCACCACCGCGACCCAGCCCTCGGGGTTCCCCTTGCCGGAGCCCATCCGCGTCTCGGCGGGCTTCTTGGTGTAGGGCTTGTCGGGGAAGACGTTGATCCAGACCTTCCCGCCGCGTTTGATCTTGCGCGTCATCGCGACGCGGGCGGCCTCGATCTGGCGGTTGGTGATCCAACCGCGCTCCATCGCCTTGATCCCGTACTCGCCGAAGGCGACGGTGCTGCCGCCCTTGGTGTCGCCGCGCATGCGGCCGCGGAACTGTTTGCGGTGC
>DASZUW010000051.1:0-2091 GCA_035547475.1 Solirubrobacterales bacterium | reverse complement strand
GACGCCCGCGGCTGAGCCGCCCGTCAAAGCTCCCTGATCACCGACGCGGGAACGCCGCCGACGAGCGTCGCGGGCGGGACGTCGCGGGTGACCACGGCCCCGGCGGCCACGACCGAACCCGCTCCGACGGTCACCCCTTGGAGGATCGTCGCGCCGGTTCCGATCCAGACGTTTCGCTCGATCTTGATCGGAGCGCCGGTCAGATGGTCGAATCGCTGGTCGGGTGGGACAGGGTGGCCGCCGGTCACCAGATTCGTCCGGTTGGCGATCATCACTTCGTCCGCGATCTCGATCGGCGCGTGCCCCGTGAACATGCACTCGTAGCCGATGTGGACCCTGCGGCCGACGCGGATGTTCAGGCCATGGTCGGCGTAGAAGGGCGGGATCAGCGAGAGGCTCTCGTCGACCGGCTGCCCGGTGAGCTCCGCGAAGACCCTCCGGATCTCCTCGAGCTCGTCGTAGCAGAGGGCGCTGAGCCTGGACGACAGCCGGGTGGCGACCTTGACCCGTTCGACGATCTCCCGGGCCTCCGGGGTCCCCGTCTTGATCCACCACCTCCGCTCGTCCACGGCGGGCTTCTATCAACCGCCTCGGCCGGGAGTCCGGGCGCCGGCATGGGCGGTACTGGGCTCGAACCAGTGACCCCTTCCTTGTAAGGGAAGTGCTCTCCCAACTGAGCTAACCGCCCGCGGGCGCCGCGCGCCTGCCCCAATCGTAGCCGCGTCTGCGAGAGTTCCGATCCCCATGCCGCCCGAGGAGAAGCCGATCGTCTCGCTGCCCCGGAACCAGTTCATCGCGCTGGTGGTCGGGGTGTGCGTGCTGAGCGCGGCGATCGCGTCGGGACTGGCGCTGCTCGCGCAGACCGGGCCGGAAGGGCCGGCGGGCAAGCGGGGGCCGCGTGGGCACGTCGGCAAGCAGGGGCCGCGAGGGCCGGCGGGCGAATCGGCGGGCGAAGAACTCGGCGCGCTCGAAGACGAGGTCGAAGAACTGGGCGCCGAAGTCGAAGCGGTCCGCGAAGAAGTCGGCGAAGCGGGGGAAGGCGAAGTGGGCGAGCTCGAAGAACGGGTGGAAGCGCTCGAAGAAGAAGTCGAAGGCTTCGGCGGGATCGCCCAGGAACTCTGCGCCGAAGGCAGCTTCATCTGCTGAGCGGGCGCCGGGCGGCGGTCGGTAGCCTCCGTCGCGATGGACACCTCCCTCCTCTGGCGCTCGGCGCTCGTCCAGCTCCTCGCGGTCGGCGTCATCTTCGCCGTCCTCGCGATCGCGCTCCCGCACAGCTTCTTCGACGACTGGGGCTGGCTGACCGGGCCGGTCGCCTGGATGCTCTGCGCGGCGCTCACCGCGCGGGTGCTGAGCCTGCCGCTCGGGAGCACGCTGCTCGGCGCCGTGCTGGCCGGGATCCCGGACGCGATCTGCGTGGTGCTCGGCCTGCACGAGCTCGGCGGCGTGATCGCGATCGTCCTCTTCGCCCTCTGGTGCGCGCGGATGCCGCGGCGGCGCGCGCTCGCCGCGTGAGCGCCTCGCCCGAGAGCCCGCTGCGCGGCGGCTGCAACTGCGGCGCCGTGCGCTTCGAGGTCCGCGGCCCCTTCACCAGTGCCCTCTACTGCCACTGCCACCGGTGCCAGCGCCGCACCGGCGTCGCCGCGGCGGCGAGCGCCCGCCTCGACCGCGCCCACTTCGCCATCACGCGCGGCGCCGACCTGATCCGCTCCTGGGAACCGGATGGCGGCATGCCGAAGGCCTTCTGCGCCAACTGCGGCAGCCACCTCTTCGCCGGCTCCCTCGACGGCGACGCCCTCGCCGTCCGCCTCGGCGCCATCGACGGCGACCCCGGCATCCGCCCGGAATACCGCCAGTGGGTCAGCTCCGCCGCGCCCTGGGAGGCGATCCCGGACGATGGCTTGCCACGCTACGAGGGGGCGAGGCCTCAGCTCGGGAGTGGGGGCGGGGGGTGATTCGGCTCGGGCCGTCCACAGCGCTTCGGGATGCCGCAGGCCCGTCCTGGGCGCCTCATGGGGGTCCTGGCAGGCTGTGACCCCCATGAGGCGCCCAGGACGGTGGGGCTTTCGTGAAACAGGGGGCGGGGGTCCGTGA
>DASZUW010000050.1:0-3849 GCA_035547475.1 Solirubrobacterales bacterium | reverse complement strand
CAGGACATCCCCTCAGGCATCCCGAAGTGGTGTGGACGGCCCGAGCCGTCCCGCCCCTACCGCGTAAGTTCCGCCTGCCGCTCCGGCGAGATGCGGATCACGTTGTGCGCCAGGCCGACCTTCTCCATGCCGGTGATGATCAGGGCGGAGGGATCGAGCTCCCATTTCCTCAAGCCGTGGACGGCCGAGCGGGGGAAGGCGTGGTGGTTGTGGTGCCATGACTCGCCGAGCGAGGGGATGGAGAGCCAGAAGACGTTGGTGGAGTGGTCGTCGGTGTCGAAGCGCCGCTTGCCGAGGAAGTGACACACGGAGTTGACGCTCCAGGTGATGTGGTGGACGAAGAAGACGCGGACGAGGCCGCCCCACAGGAAGCCCGCGAGCGCGCCGATCCAGGTGCCGGTGATCGCGAAGCCGAGCGCCGCCGGGATGAGCAGGCTGAGCACGATCAGGGCGACGAAGTGGCGTGAGATGAACCGCATCCCGTCGTCCTCGTAGAGGTCCTTCGCGTACTTCTTCCAGTCGGCGCGGCCCTGCGTCTCCATCAGCCAGCCGGTGTGGGCGTGCCAGAAGCCGCGCAGTCCCTCGCCGTGACCGACGTGCGGACTGTGTGGGTCGCCCTCCTTGTCGGTGTGGGCGTGGTGCTTGCGGTGGTCCGCGACCCAGGAGAGGACCGGGCCCTGGACGGCCATCGTGCCGAGCACGGCGAAGGTGTACTCGAGGCCCTTCGAGGTCTGGAAGGAGCGGTGGGTGAGGAGGCGGTGGAAGCCGACGGTGATCCCGATCGCGGTGATCAGGTACATGAACGCGGCGATGGCGAGGATGCCGGGGCTCACCAGGCTGCTCGGGAGCAGGGCGATGGCGACGACCGTGGCGACGAACGGCACCACGACGCCCGCGAGGTTGGCGGCCTTCTCGAATCTGGTCATCTCACCCATGCAAGTCCAAGTTACGCCTACCTGCGAGATATGTATTAGCGTCTGAGCCAAGTTCGCCCCTCCTGAACTTGTAATCCAGATGCCAAAAACGCGCCTAGCACTCGACGACGAACCTTGGCGCGACCTGCCGCCTCGGGTCGCCGACCTGATCGAAGGCGAGATCGAGCCGATCAGCGCCGAGATCCTGGAGTCGATCGCGCGGGAGGTGCCGGAGTACGCGCGGCCGCTGGACGGCCGCTTCGGGCGGGGCATCCGCCGCGGCGTGGGGGAGGCGCTGGCGCAGTTCGTGGCGGTGATCCGCGATCCCGACGCGGGGCGCGACTCCGGCCGCGAGGTCTACCTCGCCCTCGGCCGCGGGGAGCAGCGCGCGGGCCGCACCCTCGACTCGCTCCAGGCCGCCTACCGGATCGGCGCGCGGGTGGCGTGGCGCCGCTTCGCCGACGCCTGCCGCCGCGCCGGGCTGGGCGTGGAACCGCTCTCGCTCCTCGCCGAGGCCGTCTTCGCCTACATCGACGAGCTCGCCGCCGACTCGGTCGAGGGCTACGCGCAAGCCCAGGCCGAGGTCGAGGACGTGCGCCGCCGGCGGCGGCGGGAGCTGGTCGCGCTGCTCCTCGGCGACCCGCCCGCCGACGCCGCCGACGTGGCGGCCGCCGCGCGCGCCGCCGCCTGGGAAGTGCCCGCGGGCCTGGCGGCGATCGCCTGCGCCGAGGACGCGCTCGCCCGCGTCGCCCGCCGCCTGCCACCCGAGGCGCTGACCACCGTCGTCGAGGGCGAGGGCTGCGTGCTGCTGCCCGATCCCGAGGGCCCGGGGCGCGCCGAGGCACTCGCGCGCGCCGCCGCCGAGGCCCCCCTCGCGCTCGGCCCGACGGTCCCGCCGACAGCGGCGCTCGAGTCGTGGCGACTGGCGTCGGCGTTGCTGCGCGTCGACGCCGCGCGGGGCGCGACGGCGGATGCACCGGGTCCGCTCCGGGTCGACGACCACCTCGCGGCGCTCCTCCTCTACGAATCGCGCGACCTCGCGGCGCGGATCGCGGCGCGCCGACTGGCTCCGCTCGCCGACCTCACGCCGAAGGCGCGCGAGCGGATGCGGGAGACGGCGCTTGCGCACCTGCGCCACGACGGCAACGCGGTGGCGATGGCCGCGGAGATGCACGTCCACCCGCAGACCGCGCGCTACCGGATCGCCCGTCTGCGCGAGCTGCTCGGCGACCAACTCGACGATCCCGACGCGCGGTTCGAGCTCGAGCTCGCCCTGCGCGCCGAACCGCCCGCCGCGGGCGCCTAGCTCGCCGCGAGCGAGTCGGCGGCAAGGCCGAGGCGGACCGCCCCGCAGGCCTCCAGCACCGCGCCGAGGGCCGCCCGGTTCACCGCCGTCTGGTTCACGAAGGTGTGGATCAGCCCCGAGTGGCGGCGGAGGGCGACGCGGACGCCGCAGTCGCGCATCCGCAGGGCGTAGGCCTCGCCCTCGTCGCGCAGCGGGTCGAACCCGGCGGTGGCGACGTAGGCCGGCGGCAGGCTCCGCAGGTCGGGACATTGGAGCACGGAGATCCGCTGGTCGGACGCGTCGACGCCGGGCGGCAGGTAGGCCGCTTCGAACTTCTCCATGTCGGCCTTGGTGAGGATGAAGCCATCGGAGAAGAGCTTGCGCGAGCGCGTGTCCTCGGCGGAGTCGGTGACCGGGTAGAAGAGCAGCTGCATCGCGGGGCGGGCACCGCCGCCTTCGGCCGCCATGTGGCAGACGACCGCGGCCATGTTGCCGCCGGCGGAGTCGCCGCCGACGCCGATACGCTTCGGGTCCGCGCCGAGGCTCTCGGCGTTCGCCACCACCCACCCGAACGCCGCGAAGGCGTCTTCGAGCGGCTGCGGGAAGGGGTGCTCGGGCGCGAGCCGGTAGTCGACCGAGAGGACCAGGCAGCCGGCCGCCATGGCGATCAGCCGCGACAGGTCGTCGTACATGTCGAGGTCGCCGATCACCCAGCCGCCGCCGTGGTAGTAGACGAGGAGGGGCGCCGGCGCGTCGGGCGCGGGCAGTGGCGGCACGTACAGCCGGGCGGGGATAGGGCCGTTCGGACCGGTCATCTCGACCGCCCGCACCTCGGCCACGCGGATCGGCTTCTGACGGCCCGACACCCGGGCCTCGTAGGCGGAGGCGGCGCGGGCGCCCTCGACGCTGCGCCCGTCGAAGAACCCGTTGCTGCCGGACCAGCGCGCCAGCGTCAGCAGCGCGTGGGTCTCGGTGGAGTGCGTCTGGCCGTCGATCGTCGGCGGCTTGCCGAAGAGCAGGCGGCTGGTCCGCGGCGAGAGGCCGCACGCCCACTTGAGGATGCGGTGCTCGATCGGCACCGGCAGTCGCGGCAGCTCTCCCATCGCCGTGAGGCTATTCGACGTGACACCGCCCAGTATGCGACGCACGTCACACCCCCGTCGCGAACGGCGGGCGTATCGTCGAGCCATGTCCGTGCAAGCCGGGCTCCCGCCCCGGCCACGCATGCCCCGCCCGGTCCAGACCGCGATCTGGTCGCGACAGGCGCAGTGGTTCCTCTCCCAGAGCCGCCGTCGCTTCGGGCCGATGTTCACCCTCGAAATCGCCTACGAAGGACGGTGGGTCGTCGTCGCCGACCCCGGCCTGATCAAGCAGGTCTTCACCGGCGACCCGAAGGTGTTCCACGCCGGCGAGGGCAACGACATCCTGCGCCCGTTGCTCGGCGAGCACTCGCTGCTGACCCTCGACGAGGCCCCGCACATGAGCCAGCGCAAGCTCTTGCTGCCGCCCTTCCACGGCAAACGGATGGCGGGCTACGAGGCGACGATGCGAGAGATCGCCGCGCGCGAGATCGAGAGCTGGCCGACCGGGGTGCCCTACCGGCTGCGCCCGCGGATGCAGGCGATGACGCTCGAGATCATCATCGAGACC
>DASZUW010000049.1:0-2672 GCA_035547475.1 Solirubrobacterales bacterium | reverse complement strand
GAAGTCGGTGTACTGGGTGCGGCCGCGGGCGTCGTGGACGGTGCCGTCCATGCCGAGGTAGGCGCCGTCGACGTCGTCGAAGGTCCGTGGCGCCAGCAGCGCGTGGTAGAGCGCCGTGTAGAAGGTCCTCAGGTCGCGCCGGGAGCCGCCCGCGACGCGGATCTTGCCCAGCGCCTCGTCCCAGGCCTGCCGCGCCGCCGCGCGGATCGCGCCGAAGGAGCGGCCCTCGCTTTCGGCGCGCAGCGCTTCCTCGGCGCCTTCGACGCTGAGGAAGGAGATGCCGACGCGGACCGCGACGGTGCGGTCCCTGGTCGTGTCGAAGGTCGCGTAGGCGCCCGCCCGCGCGGAGACCGCCGGGTTCTGCGGCGGGGCGGCGGTGTCGGTGGCGGCGGTGCTCCCCGGTTCGAGCCTGCCTTCGGTCCAGGTACCCGAGGCCGCGAAGGGGCGGCTGAAGCGCGCCGCGAAATAGACCTTGTAGCGGGGGCGCTGGCCGCAGAAGAGCCCGCTCGTCGCGCTGCCGGTGATCTCGCGGGCGGCCGGGTCGAGCCGCACCGAGGCTTCGCCGTCGGGCTGGGCGCTGCCGCCGGCGTCGATCAGGACGCTCGCGTGCGGGTTCGCGGGGAAGGTGAAGCGGGCGAGCCCGGTGCGCGTCGTCGCGGTGAGCGCGACGCCGATCGCGCCGCCGTGCCGGGGCCGCAGCCGCACCGCGTAGTAGCCCGGTTCGGCGCGCTCGGCGCGGTGGGAGAAGCCCGGCCGGAAGCGCCCGGAGAGCCCTTCCCGGCGGTCGGGGCGGGCGAGCCGGTGAGCGGCTCGGTGGTCGGCAGGAAGGGGAAGTCGCCGTAGACGGCGCAGCCCGCCCCGCTCAGGTGCGTGAGGCTGAAGCCGGAGAGGTGGTGGTCGCGGTAGTCGTAGCCCCCCGCGTTGGCCGGGCCCGGCGTCGTGTCGGGGCTCCACTGCACCATCCCGAACGGCAGCGCCGCGCCGGGATAATCGTGGCCGCCGCCGAACGTGTGCGGGCCGGGCCGCGTCCCGGCGAAGGGGTCGACGTGCGCGGCAGGGTCGGCGAGCGCCGCTGCGGCGAGGGCCGCGAAGAGGGCCGCGGCCAAGGCGATGGTGTTGAGGAAGTTACGCGTAATGTTCGGTCGGCATGCGGCTGAGGAAGGCAACGTTCGCGGCGCTCGTCCTGACCGGCGCGGCGGTCGCCCTGGCGATCGTATTCGGCGGTCGCGGTGACCAACACGCGAAGGCGGCCACCGAAGCGGCGCCGGGCGTGCCGAACGTCTCGATCGTCTCGCCGCGCAACGGCGAGGTGCAGGCCAACCACGCGGTCGTCGTGAAGCTCGACCTCAAGAACTTCGAACTGGCGCCGCGGAACTTCCTCTCCGAACCGCAGCTCGGCCAGGGCGCGATCCGCTTCTCGCTGAACCGGGTCCCCAACTGCGTCGACCCACGGAAACTGCAGAAGGCGATCAACAGCCCGATCGGCAACGAACGGCTGAAGGGCGCCTCGATGGACTTCGCGAAGTACGCCGGCCCGAACGGCATCCTCGCCGAAGAGCTCGGCACGGAGGGCAAGTTCTCCCCCGCCACCCGGCCGGAGATCTTCTACCACGACCTGCCGCCCGGCTTCTTCCGCCTGACCGTCACCCTCGCCCACAACAACCTCTCGACGACGCCCTACCACGCCGTCACCAATTTCCAGATCCTGCAGAAACCCGGGCACCATCAGAAAAAGTGCCCGGCCGGCTACGTCTCGAGCGCCAAAGCCGCCGAAAAGCTGGAATAGTCCAATACTTCACTTTGTATAGTCGGGGGATGCGTACGTACCGCCGGCTGATGGGCTTCCTCCGTCCCTACAGGGCGCAACTGTGGGGATCGTTGCTCTTCGCCTGGGCGGCGATGGGGATGACGGTGCTGATCCCGTGGCTCGTCGGCCGCGCCGTCAACGCGATCGAGGCCGGCGAAAAGCCCGAACTCCTCCCCCTCGCGCTGGCGATCCTCGGCGCCGCGATCCTGCGCATGGGGCTCACCGTGGTGCGCCGCCTCGTCGCCGGCAAGGTCTCGCTGGGGATCGAATTCGACCTGCGCCAGATGTTCTACGCGCACCTGCAGAAGCTCGAGCTCGGGTTCTTCGACACCCAGCAGACCGGCCAGCTGATGTCGCGCGCGACGGTGGACCTGCAGGCGATCCGCTTCTTCCTCGGCTACGGGCTGATCTTCATCACCCAGACCCTGCTGACGATCGTCCTCGCCACCACGGTGATGGTCATCATCAACCCGCTGCTCGCGGTGCTGGCGCTGATCCCGGCGCCGTTCGTCGTCTGGGTCGCCTCGCGCTACAACCGGATCTCGCGGCCGGCCGTCCAGGAGGTCGCCCAGCGGGTCGCCGAACTGACCGCGGAGGCCGAGGAGAACGTATCCGGCATCCGCATCGTCAAGGCATTCGCCCGCGAGGAGTTCCAGCTGCACCGCTTCCGGCGGGTGATCAAACGCGTCTTCGACCAGTCGATCTACTCGACCCGCCTGCAGGCGTTCTTCAGCCCGCTGATCGGGCTCCTGCCCCAGCTCGGGGTCGCGCTGGTGCTGCTGATCGGCGGCCGGATGGTGATCGACGGAAACCTCAGCCTCGGCAACTTCACCGCCTTCTACACCTACCTGGTGATGCTGGCGGG
>DASZUW010000048.1:0-8855 GCA_035547475.1 Solirubrobacterales bacterium | reverse complement strand
AGCCGTGCCATGCCGCCGCCCGCGGCGACGAGCCGTTCGCGCTGCGCCGGCGACACGTGGGCGAGGATCGCCTTCCCGGACCCGGCCACGTTCGGCGCCATCGGCTGCCCCAGCGGCACGGTGACCGTCATCCGGTTGGGGTCGATCGTCGGCAGCGAGCGCACGCAGATGATCGCGTCGTCGACCACCGAGGCGAGGAAGAAGCACTCGCGCCAGCGGTCGCGCAGCGCCGTCATCCCCGCTTCGATCGACGCGCCGCGCCCGACCTGCCTCACCATACCGGCAAGCTGCACCAGTCCCCGCCCGACGCTATAGCGCCGGGTCAGCGGATCGCGCTGGACCAGCTCGTCTTCGGCGAGCGCCGCCAGCAGCCGGTGGCAGGTCGCCGCCGGAAGCGAGGTGGCGTTGGCGATCTCGACGAGTCCTCCCCCCTCGGGCCGACGTGCCACCTCCTCCAGGATCGACACGGTGCGACTGATTATCTGCATCGGCGCTGCGTCTCTGACAAGGGCGCGGGCTAGCTTTCGTCGTCGGCTTCCTCGGCGATCTTAACCTCCAATTCCTTCATCACGCCGGGATCGCGCAGCGTCGTCACGTCGCCGAGCGCCCGACCCTCGGCGATGTCGCGCAGCAGACGGCGCATGATCTTGCCCGAGCGGGTCTTCGGCAGGTCGTCGGCCCAGACGATCCGCTTCGGGCGGGCGAATTTGCCGATCCGCGTGGCGACGGTCTCGCGGATGCCGGCCTCGACCTCCTCCGAGGGCTCGGTGCCGCCGCGCAGGGTGACGAAGGCGCAGATCGCCTGGCCGGTGTCGGGGTCCGACTGGCCGATCACCGCCGCCTCGGCGACCGCCTCGTGGGCGACGATCGCCGACTCGACCTCCGCGGTGGAGAGCCGGTGGCCGGAGACGTTGACCACGTCGTCGATCCGCCCGATCACCCAGAAGTAGCCGTCCCGGTCGCGGCGGGCGGCGTCGCCGACCAGGTAGCGCTCCCTGCCGAACCTGGAGTAGTAGGTCTCGACGAAGCGCTCGTCCTCGCGGTAGAGGGTGCGGAGCATCGAGGGCCAGGGCCGCTCGAGCACCAGCAGGCCCTGCCCCTCGGCGACCGGGGTGCCGTCCTTCTCGTCGACGACCGCGGCGGAGACCCCCGGGAACGGCGTCGTCGCCGAGCCGGGCTTCGTCTCGGTGATGCCCGGCAGCGGCGTGATCATGATCGCGCCGGTCTCGGTCTGCCACCAGGTGTCGACGATCGGGCAGCGTCCGCCGCCGATCACCTCGTGGTACCAGAGCCACGCCTTCGGGTTGATCGGCTCGCCCACCGTGCCCAGCAGGCGCAGGCTGGAGAGGTCGTACCTGCCGGGGAGCTCGGCGCCCCACTTGATGAAGGTGCGGATCGCGGTCGGCGCGGCGTAGAGGATCGTCACCCCGTAGCGCTCGACCAGCTCCCACCAGATCCCCTGGTGGGGGTAGTCGGGCGCCCCCTCCCACATCACCGAGGTCGCCCCGTTGGCGAGCGGGCCGTAGACGATGTAGGAGTGGCCGGTGACCCAGCCGACGTCGGCCGCGCACCACCAGACGTCGGTCTCCGGCCTCAGGTCGAAGACGTAGCGGTGCGTGGTCACGACCCCGGTCATGTAGCCACCGGTCGTGTGGAGGATCCCCTTCGGCTTGGCGGTCGAGCCGGAGGTGTAGAGGATGAAGAGCGGGTGCTCGGCCTCCATCGGCTCGGCCGGGCACACCGGGTCGGCCGCCGCGCAGACCTCGTCGTAGAAGACGTCGCGGCCCTCGGTCATCGGGCACCGGACCCCGGTGGCGCGCACGACGACGATCGTCTCCAGCGAGGCGACGTCCCCCATCTCGGCGTCGACCTGTTCCTTGACCGGCGCCGTCCTGCCCTTGCGCCGCGCCCCGTCGACGGTGACCAGGGCCTTGGCCTCCGAGAACTCCATCCGCTCGCGCACCGACTCGGCGGAGAAGCCGCCGAAGACGACGTTGTGGACGGCGCCGATCCGCGCGCAGGCCAGCATCGCCACCGCCACCTCGGGGATCATCGGCAGGTAGATCCCGACCACGTCGCCCTTGCGCACCCCGAGGCCCTTCAGGGCGTTGGCGAAGCGCTGGACGTCGCGGTGGAGCTCGGCGTAGGTGACGTCGCGCTCCTCGCCCTCCTCGCCGCGCCAGTGGTATGCGACCCGCTCGCCGTTGCCGGCGGCGACGTGGCGGTCGAGGCACTGGGCCGAGGCGTTCAGCCGCCCGTCCTCGAACCACCTGTAGAAGGGGGGGTTCGAGTCGTCGAGGCCCCGCGTCGGCTCGACGTCCCAGTCGAGGAGCTCCCTGGCGCGGGCCGTCCACCAGGCGACCGGGTCGGCGGCCGCCTCCTCGTAGATCGCCGGGTCGCTCCAGAGCGCCCGCTCGCGGAATCCCGCCGGCGGCGGGAACTTCTCGATCTCGAGCATCCGGTCGAGCTCGTGCTCCAGGCTCGAATCGTTCCCCGCCGCTCCTCCGTCGCTACCCATCTGGACCCTTCCTCTCCTAGTCTCGATCACCTAGCGGCATCACCGGCATGACCGTCCGCTTGAAGGTGGAGTTGATCACAGCGGCGAACGAGGCGTACCACGCGGCCGCGGCGGTCACGATGCCGGCCCAGCCGCCGACTTCGACGATCCCCTTCGATTCGCTCGATTCGCCGATCCCGAGCAGGAAGTACGTGATCGTCAGCAACAACAGGACGAGCGCGACGGCGGCGGTCGTCCGCAGGCTGGCGAAGAACATGTAGGCCGTGAAGATCCCCCACGAGATCAGGTACAGGCCGATCGCGTCGGCGGCGTGTTCGGGCGGGATGTCGGCGGCGAAGAACGTCACCAGCGCCCAGAAGGAGATCCAGAACGCCCCGTAGGAGGTGAAGGCCACCGCGCCGAACGTGTTGCCGGTGCGGAACTCCCACATCCCGGCGGCGAACTGGGCGATCCCGCCGTAGGCGAGCGCCACCCCGAGGACGACCGGCTCCCCGGCTTTGCTGACCAGCCCGGCGTTGAACATGCTGAGGACGAACGTCGTCAGCGCGAACCCGGCGAGCCCGAGCGGTCCGGGGTCGGCGGGCGACCACCTGATCCGGCTCGACTCGGCTGGTTCTTCGGCGACCGGCCTACGTCCGCCCGGGACAGATCCTGACTCCATGTCGAACTCCTTCCCTTGGATGTACCCAACGGACGGACGTACCCAGAAGTCGATAGTTGCAATCCGCGCGATGTTGATGGGCGAAAAACTTGCCTTTGCGGCGGGTTTCGGCCCTTCAACGCGTCAGATCGCGAAGATCAGGAGGCAGAAGATGCCCGCGCAGATGCAGTAGACGCCGAACGGGCTCAGGCGGTTCGTCTCGAAGTAGCGGAGCAGGAACTTCACCGCCGCCCAGGTCGTCAGGGCGGCGGCGATCGCGCCGACGAGCGCCTGGCCGCGTACCCCGTCGCCGGTCGAGCCGAGCAGGTCGGGCAGCTTCAGCACGCCCGCCGCGCCGATGATCGGCGTCGCCAGCAGGAAGGCGTAGCGCGCGGCGTCCTCGTTGGAGAGGCCGGCGAGGAGCCCGCCGCCCATCGTCACCCCCGAGCGCGAGATGCCGGGGATCAGCGCCAGCGCCTGCGCCGTGCCGATGCCGAACGCCTGTCGGAAGCCCATCCCGGCGATCCGCTCGTCGCCGTCCCCCGCCCAGTCCTCGGGGCGCGGCGGCCGGCGCCGGAACCGCTCCACCGCCAGCAGCAGCACGCCGTTGACGGTGAGGAAGATCGCCGCCGCCGTCGGCGAGGCGAAGAGCGTGCGCAGCTTGTGCTCGAGCGCCAGGCCGAGGACCCCCGCCGGGATCGTGCCGACGATGATCACCCAGGCCAGCCGCGCGTCGCGGTCGCGCGGCGTCGCCCGTCCCCGCACCGAGCGGACGAAGCCGAACCAGATCCGCTTCCAGTCCTCGAAGAAGTAGACGAAGAGGACCAGCGCCGTCGCGCAGTGCGTCGCGACCAGGAAGGAGAGGAAGTAGTCGTCGTTCTGGTGGATGTCCCAGCCCAGCAGCTTCGGCAGCAGCACCGCGTGCCCGAGGCTCGAGATCGGGAACGGCTCCGAGATCCCCTGCAGCGCGCCGAGGACGATCGCCTGCAGATATGAGATCGGTTCCACGGCGGGCGGAGCCTACCGGGGCCGGGGGCGGCTAAGGGCCCCTACAGCCCGGGCGGGTGCCGGGCGATGAAGCCTTCCGGCGAGTCGACCGGCGAGGAGTGCCAGCGCGGGCCGGGGCCGCCGACGGTGTCGAAGGCGAGGCCGGCGATGATCATCCAGGCGTGTTCGGCGTTCGCGTAGACCGTGATCCAGCGGCCCGGACCCGGTTCGCCCCAGGTCTCGAGGCCGGTCGAGTCGAGCGGGCTTTCCAGCAGCCCGCCGCCGTGCAGCGCGTAGGAGACCGCGCCCGAGCAGTCGTAGCCCGAGGATTCGAAGGAGCCGTGCCCGCCGCCCCAGATGTAGGGGGTCATGGCGATGGCGTTCGCGGCGGCGATCGCGCCCTTCACCTGTGCGGGCGCCGATTCGGGTGCGCTCGCTTCCGATTCGGAGATGAAGCCCGCGGTTTCGCCGGCGTTCAGCGGCGCCGGGAATTCGCCCGCCGCTTCGCTGACGACGCCCGACGCTTCGGCGGATTCGGCGGCGGCCTGGGCGCGCGCCGCGGCGATCTGTTCGGAGATCGAGGCGAGGTTGTCGCTCAGCGCCTGTTCCCGGGACTCCAGCGCGTCCATCGTTTCGCGCCGCTGCGCCTGCGCCGCCTTCAGTTCGGCGAAGCGGACCTCGGCGGCTTCCTTTGCGGCGAGGACTTCGGCCTCGGTCGCGGCGATCGAGTCGCGCGCGCCTTCGATCCGTTCGCGGGTCGTGGTGAGGCGCCCGACCGCGTCGCGCACTTCGTCGCGCAGGCCCTTGACCCGGCCGACGACCGCGTTGTCGTAGTCCTGGATCCGGTTCAGGTATTCGGTCTGCGCCGCCATCGAGGACCAGTTTTCGGATTCGAGGATCGCGTTGAGGACGTCGGGCGAGCCGGACTCGTAGATCGAGATCAGCCGTTCACGCAGGGCACCCAGCGCGCGGCTCAGCTGCGCGCGGACTTCGGCGAGGTGTTCGCGTTCGGCGCGCAGCGCCCGCGTCGCGGCTTCCAGTTCTTCTTCCTTGGCGACGAGCTGCGCCTCGACCGCTTCCTGCTTCTGCCGCAGCGCCGAGACTTCGCCGATCATCGTGTCGATTTCGGCGTTCTCGGCGGCGATCGTGTCGGCGAGCGCGCTGGCGTTCGCTTCGACTTCGTTCAGCTTCGACTGCGTCGCGTCGCGCCGTTCCTGCAGGCTCGCGGCGGGGGCCGTCGCCTCGAGCAGGAGCGCCAGCGCGCAGAGCGCGGCCAAGAGGACGGCGCCGAAGCCGAGCGCGCGGCGACGGTGCGCGCGGCGGGGGTCGGTGTGGGTGAAGAGGGTCCGCATGGATCGGGGTCGAGTCGTGAAACACGGGAACTCGACCGCGGTCGCGCAGGCTAGCGAAGCGCCCCCGCCGGACCCCCTGGTTGCCCATAATTTGCAAGTGACGTTGCAGAACAGGCACGTTTGCAGGACTTTTGGGACCGCTGTAGACGGCGGCGGGGCGCCTCCTCCGCGCCCCGCCGCGCCCGCGCGAGCCGCCGCGCCTGCGGTCGGCGGCTCGGGGGCGGCCTGTCTCAGGCGAGCAGTTTGGCCTTCGCCCGATCGAACTCCTCCTGGCTGAGCGCCCCTTTTTCGCGCAGTTCGTTCAGTTTGTGGAGCTCGTCGGCGGGCGAGGTATGAGCCTGTTCGCGCACGTATTCGTCGAAGTGCTTTTTCGCGTCGGTCTGGGCTTTGATCGCGCGGTCGCGCATCCCCGAGCCGCGGACGATCAGGTAGACCAGCCCGGTCAGGAAGGGGATGAACACGAGGAAGAGGATCCAGATCGCCTTCGCCCAACCGGACATCTCGTGGTCCCGGAAGAGGTCGGTGATGATCGTGAAGAGGATCCAGATCCAGACCACGAAGAGGAAGATCTCGACGACGACGAGGAGCAGTTCGCCGAAGCTGATGTCTGCGAGGGGCACGGGGCTTCCTTTCGAAATCGGTTGGGTGCAACTCCCTTGTCGGCAGCTGCTTAGAGCAGCTTTACCGATCGACACGGATGCTGCACGACTTTCGCGCTACCGGGCCAGACGGACCGCGTAGAGGACGGCGGCGACCGAGGTCGCGAGGTTGAGGCTGGAGACGCCGTCGCGCATCGGCAGGGCGATCCGGCCGTCGGCGGCGGCGAGCAGCTCCGCGCTCAGCCCGTGGCGCTCGGTGCCGAAGGCGAGGACCGCGCGGGGCGGGATCGCGGCCGGGTCGATCTCCTCGCCCGCCGGGTCGAGCGCCAGCAGCGGCCTCCTCTCCGCGCGCGGCGCGCGCTCGACCGCCGCCACCGCGGGCAGCGCGTAGTGGAGCCCGGCGGCGCCGCGCAGCGCGTCGGGGTGCCAGGGGTCGTTCTCGCCGATCGTCAGGAGCGCCGCCGCGTCGGCCGCCGCCGCGACCCGCACGCAGGCGCCGCGGTTCCCCATGTTGCGCGGCTGCTCGAGCAGGACCACGGGGGCGTCGCGACGGTCCGCGAGCGCCGCGCCGAGATCGGCCCGCTTGCGCCGCGCGATCGCGACGACCCCGGTGCGCGGCGCCAGCGGCACGAGCTCCGCCAGCACGTCGGGCGCGACCGTCTCGACGAGCGCCGCGAAGCGCCCGGCCAGGTCAGGCGCGAGGGCGGCGGCCAGCTTTTCCAGCTCGTCGGGATCGGTCCCGACGGCGATCTCCACCACCGCCCCGAACCGCAGCGCGTGCTTCAGCGCATGGAACCCTTCGAGCACGGTCAGCTCCGGGTCGCGCCGCGCCGCCCTGAACCGCCTGCGAAGTACGTCGTCCCCGGCCATCGTCGGGCATCCTGCCGGCCCGCCGGGGGGACCGGCGGGGACCTTCAGGGCTGGGGCGGCGGCAGCGGCGGCGCCACGACCTTGATCGTGCCGCGCATCCAGGGGTGGATCGCGTCCATGAACCACAGCCTGGTCCCGGCCTTCGCGGTCACCTCCTGGGCGAAGCGCCCGCCACGCTCGGTGCCGGAGAACCACGAGTCGCCCGCCACCGTCTTCGTGCCCATCGTGTCCCAGCCGGGCGTGCCGGCTTCCGCCGGGTTGATCGTCGGCATCCCTTCGCCGTGGACACCCTGCCATTCGGCGATCGACCAGCAGATGTGCCCGGGGGTGAAGCAGATCGCCTGCCCGTGCCGCGTTTTCGGCAGGTAGCCGCGGCGCACCAGGGAGAAGGTGATCGGCCCGACCCGGTGCGGGTCGGTCCTGTCGAGGACTTCGAGCTCATCGCCTTCGGCCACCGTTTCGGGGGCGACGAACTTCAGCTCGCCGGCGACTTCTTCGACCACGATCCTCACCGTGTCGCCGGTCGGCGCCGGGACCGGCAGCGGGGCGGCCGCCGTCGCGCTCCCGGCCGCGGCGGCGAGCGCCACGAGGCCCACCGACGCCACCGGCGCGAAGCGCGCGAGGAAGCGGCGGACTCGACCCGAGAGCACCATCGGAGCGGAGGATAGAGTCCGTCGCATGCCCAACAAGTACCTCCACACCTGCTACCGAATCGGCAACATCGACAGATCGGTCGCCTTCTACGAGAAGCTCGGCTTCTCCGAGGTCCGCCGGATGCCGATCGGCGACGAGGCGATCAACGTCTTCATGGCCCTCGACGACGGCAACCCGGTCCTCGAGCTCACCTACAACCACGGCGTCGACTCCTACGACATGGGCACCGGCTACAACCACATCGCCCTCGCCGTCGCCGACCTCGACGGCACCCTCGCCACCCTCGCCGAGCAGGGCATCCAACCCGAGAAGCCCCCCTACCGCCCCGGCGGCCGCACCACCGGCAGCCGCATCGCCTTCGTCCGCGATCCCGACGAATACCGGATCGAGCTGGTCGAGCGGGGGGAGTAGGCGCGGGCGGGGTGGTGGGGTCGGGGCGTCCACACCACTTCGGGGCGCGGGAGGGGTCCTGGGCGCCACATGGGGGTCACAGCCTGCCAGGACCCCCATGAGGCGCCCAGGACGCGAGGGGTGCGGGGGAGCGGCCCGGTACAGGGACGGGGGCGGGGCGGACTTGCGTGGGGCGCCGTGGGACAGTGGTGCGGGTCCCGTGCGGGAGACGCCACACCTCGGCCCGGGTCGGGTCGCCTCGTGACGAAGACGCCGGGAAGGCGCCGGGGACGTCACGCTTCCTCGGGCCTTCCGTCACATCCTGGGCCGGGATGGAGGGCCCCAGGAGGCGCGGGCGACCTGGGTTAACCCATGCGTAACCCAGGTCGCCCGCGCCTGCGTGCGTGTTGTGCAACACGGGAGCAAGGGTGGAGATCCCGGCGCCTTCGTCACGACGCCTCACCTCGGTGACACATCCGCATGCCTTCCGTCGCTCTCCCGTGACCCTGCGGCCACGGTCCCTCGACCTCTCCCCGTGGACCCGGCCCTCTCGGCCACGGCCCCCGAAGACCCGGGCCGTGGCCGAGAGGGCCGCGTCCCTCGGCCGTCCCATTCCCGACCCTCGGCCGTCCCTCGGCCGTCCCACGCCCGGCCCACGCCGAGCCCCCGGCTAGTCGAACACCGCCCGCTCGACCGCGCTCAGGTCGTTCTCGCAGCTGATCACGGCGGGGGCTTTGCCCAGGGCGGTGTCGGGGTCCTTCAGGCCGTGGCCGGTGAGGACGGCGACGACGGTCTCGGGTTTGGGCTCGCCGTCGACGGTGGGCAGGCCGTGGGCGAGGAGGCCG
>DASZUW010000047.1:0-1911 GCA_035547475.1 Solirubrobacterales bacterium | reverse complement strand
CGTCGACGCCGCCGCCCTCGGCGGCCCGGTTCCGCGCCTCGACGGCGGCGCGCTGAGTGGCAGCGTCGACTGCGTGCGCTTCGGCGCCGAGGACACCGATCTGGTCGTCTGCGCCGAGGCCGACGGCGGTCCGGTGGCGGTGATCGTGCCCGCCGATCGGACCGGGGTCACGGTCAGCCCGATGGAGAGCTTCGACCCGGCGATGACCGTCGCCCGGGTCGCTTTCGACCGGGTCGCGGTCGAGCCCGACGAGGCGCTCGCCGGGGCCGGCGAGATCGACCTGGCCCCGGTCCGCGACGGGCTCCGGCTGATGATCGGCTGCGAGCAGTCCGGCCTCGCCGAGCGCACCATGGAGCGCGCCACCGAGTACGCCAAGGAACGCGAACAGTTCGGCCGGCCGATCGGCTCCTTCCAGGCGATCCAGCAGATCCTCGCCGAGATGTCGCGGCGCTCGCTCCTGCTCGACCGCCTCTGGCGCGATGCCGTCCCCGCCGCGGGCGTCGCCGCCGGCCCGGTCGCCGCGCGCGTGGTCAAGGTCGCGGCGGCGCTCTACGCCCGCGGGGTGGTCGAGGACGCGCTGCAGGTCCACGGCGGCGTCGCCTTCACGCTCGAGTACGACCTGCACCGCTACTACAAGCGCGTGCTCACCCTGCAGGGCCTCTACGGGGGCGCCGAGCTGGCCGACGAGCTGGCCGACCGGCTGCTCGCGCCGGGTAACGACCCGTGGCCCGCCCTCGCCTGACCTCGCCAACGACAGAAAGGGACATCCGCATGGCCAGAGATGGACTGCTGGAAGGAAAGGTGGCGGTGATCACCGCGGCCGGCTCGGGCATGGGCCGCGCCGCGGCGCTCCGCTTCGCCGCCGAGGGGGCGACCGTGATCGCCGCCGACATCGATCAGGGCAAAGCCGAGGCGGTCTCGGCGGAGGCCGAGGGGACGGTCGAACCGTACGTCGTCGACGTCGCCGATCTGACCGCCCTGCGCGGTCTCTACGAGCACATCCGCGAGCGGCACGGCCGGCTCGAGGTGCTCTACCACCACGCCGGCATCCCCGGCCCCGCCGGGCTCGACGTCGAGGAGGCCGATTGGCAGCGCGCGATCGACATCAACATGCGCGCCGTCTTCTACTCGGCGACGTACGGCAACCAGCTGCTTGCCGACAGCGGCGGCGGATCGATGATCTTCACCTCCTCGATCAGCGGCATCGTCGGCTCGCCGCTCTCGCCGATGTACTCGATGACCAAGGGTGGCGTCGTCCTGCTCGCCAAGGCGCTCGCCTTGAGCCTCGCCCCGAGCGGCATCCGGGTCAACGCGATCTGCCCCGGGTCGGTCGACACGCCGATGTTCCCGGTCTTCTTCGAGCGCTTCAGCGCCGAGGAGGCGGAGAAAGTCAAACAGGCCTACATCAGCTCGATCCCGCTCGGCCGGATCGCCCAGCCGGAGGAGATCGCGAGCGCGGCCCTCTTCCTCGCCAGCGACCTGTCCTCCTACGTGACCGGGCATGCCCTGCCGGTCGACGGCGGGATCTCCGCGAAGTGAGCGAGGGCGGCGTCACCGGCGTACGTCACACCGGCGTCGCCGTCCGCGACCTCGACCGGGCGCTGCGCTTCTACCGCGACGCGCTCGGCCTCGAGGTGATCTTCGAAGGCGAGAGCGAGTCGCCGCACCTGGCCGCGGTCACCGGACAACCCGTGCGGGGGCTGCGCAAGGCCAACGTCGGGATTCCCGGCGGCCCCTACTTCGAGCTGCTCGAGTGGAAGGCCGACGACCTGCGCGAGGGCGCCGCGCGGCCGGTCGACTGGGGCTCCGGCCATACGTGCCTGATGGTCGACGACATCGACGCCGTGCTCGCCCGTCTGCGCGATCACGGCTTCCCGGCCTGGGTCGAGGAGGCGACGCGGATCCCCAGCG
>DASZUW010000046.1:0-1701 GCA_035547475.1 Solirubrobacterales bacterium | reverse complement strand
TCACAGCCTGCCAGGACCCCCATGAGGCGCCCAGGACAGCCGCCGGCGCCCCGAAGTGGTGTGGACGCCCCGAGCACCCCGCGAGAGCGGCTCGCCCAGATCGAACCGTCCCGCTCCTTACGCCCGCGCCCCCTCCGGCGTCCCCACGCGTACCTCCCCCGAGAGCTGTTCGAGATACGCGTCCAGATCCTTCGCCGTGAGTCCCTGGGGTTCGGCCTCGAGCTCGGATTCGGCGATCGGCCCGGCGGGCCCGGCCACGACCGCGACGCGGTCGGCTCGCTTGGAGCCGTCGCCGAGGACGCAGAAGCAGCCTTCGCCGCCGGCGGGCAGGGGTCCGGCCAGGACCCGGTCGGGCTTCCAGCGGAGCTTCGCCTGGGCGTGGGTGGCGGCGAAGCGGAGCGGTTCTTCGAGCTTCATGTCGCGCGCCTTCGCGTAGGCGGCCCAGAAGGCCTCGGCGGCGTACTTGGCGCTCGATTCGCGCACGTCCTTGCGGTAGATGAAGAAGAAGAAGATCGCGACGATGAAGGCCTCGATCGCCGCCAGGAGGGCCCAGGAGCCCGCCACCGCGAGGAGGATCGGGATCGCCGCGCCCGGGATGTTCAGGACCAGGGTCACCAGGGCCGCGTACCAGAGGGCCCGCCCGATCGTGCGCGGCGAGCTCGCGACGTGGCGCCGGAAGGGCCTCAGCGCCGCGTTCACCGACGGCGGCGGGTCGACCGCCACCGCCCTCAGCGCCGCCTCGGTCCGCGGGTCGTTCGCCTTCGGGTCCCTGGCCGCGTTGCCCGCGGCGGTGCCGATGTCCGAGTCCTCGTCGGACTCGGCGGCGATGACCCCGGTCAGGTGGGCCGCCTCTTCGCAGAGCCCCGCCAGCGCGTCGTCACCGACCAGGTGCCCGGCGCGGCTCGTGGTCAGCACGCCGCTCGAGAGCTCGAAGCCGAGGTCCGGCTCCGAGCGCGCCAGCCAGTCGACGAAGCCGGGCGAGAAGAGCCGCCGCGTCCACATCTCGCCGGCGCCCTTGTAGCGGTAGCAGCGGCTCCCCTTGAGCCCCGCGTGCCCGCCGAGGTCGACCCGCACGACCTCTTCCAGCTTGCCGCCCACGCCGCTCATCTCGCTCTCCGCCCCGGCGAACCCGAGCGAGGGCATGAAGCCGATGCTCTGCGGCACCGAGGTGACGACCAGCGTGAAGCGCCGTGTGTGGCTCTCCGTGTGCCCGTCGGAGTCGGTCGTCGTGTACTCGTAGGTGTAGTAGGCGAGCGAGCCCTCGACGCCGCCCGGCAAGGTGCCGTCGACGACCCCCTCGACCCGCCCGCCGCGGCTCAGCAGGTTGCCCTGCGCGGGCAGCGATCCGTGCTCGCGGAAGCGCAGATCGCGCCGCTCGGCGAACGCCTTGAGGGACCCGGACGCGGACACGCGGGGATCCTAAACCGGTCGCTCAACGGAAATCAGCCCAACTTTCAGGCGATTTCCCTCAGAAAGCGCGCTACTACCGTGCGAGATGCACACGAAGCCGGACTGACCGGCCCGGTAGAGTTAGGGGACGAAACGGCGTCATCCGATGATGGACAAGGCGTCGCCGTCTTCAACCCGGGTACTTCCTGGGTGCGACCAAGAAGAGGTTTTGGATTTTGTTCGAGCGATTCACTGAGCGGGCTCGTCAGGTAGTCGTCCTAGCGCAGGAGGAGGCGCGGACGCTCAAGCACA
>DASZUW010000045.1:0-4797 GCA_035547475.1 Solirubrobacterales bacterium | reverse complement strand
GGAGGGGCTCGAGGCGGGGACGGTAGAGGCGGGCGGGCAGCCCTTCGACCTCGAGGTCTCCGACCGCGGCCATCTCCGGCCCCGGCCGCTTCCGCGCCGCACGCTCCTGAAGCGCCGCCCGCGCCTCGGCCACGTCCGGCTCGCCCTCCCCGAACGGCGAGGGCCGCAGGGCCGGCGCTTCGATCTCTCGGTCGGCGTACCTCATTGCGTTCGTCATTTGTAGTCATATACGGGACAAGCGACGAACGCACTACGCCGCGGCGGCGGGGGCGGCGCGGAGGCGTCGGAGGGCGAGGGCCTGGGCCTCCGCCAGCGGCGTCGTGCCGTGGCGGCCCGCCTCCGCGAGGACGTGGAGGACGGTGGCGCCGATGTGGTCGACCAGGGACGAGACGGCGTCGCGGTCGAGGCGGTGGAGCTCGGCGTAGACGTTGATCAGGCCGCCGGCGTTGGCGATGAAATCGGGGGCGTAGACGATGCCGCGCCGGGTGAGGTCGGCGGCCAGGGGCTCGGCCGCGAGGACGTTGTTGGCGGCGCCGCAGACGATCGCGCAGCGGAGGGCCTCGACCGTCCCGGCGTCGATGACCTCGCCGAGGGCGCAGGGGGCGAGGACGTCGCAGTCCGCCGTGATCGCGTCGTCCGGGTCGAGCCAGGCCGCGCCGAGCTCCTCGGCGAGGGCGCGCCGCGCCGGGTCGACGTCGCTCAGCGTCACCTCGGCGCCGCCGCCGACCAGGAGGCGCGCCAGCCGCCCGCCGACGTGGCCGGCGCCGACGACGCAGACGCGCACGCCGCCCAGCGAGGGGTCGCCGAAGCGGTGCTCGAGGCAGGCGCGGAGGGCGGCCAGCACGCCGCGCGCGGTGACCGGGCTCGGGTCGCCGCTGCCGCCCCGCTCGCCGGGGAGGCCGACGACGTGGGAGGTGCGCTCGGCGATCGTCGCCATGTCGGCGGCGCCGGTGCCGACGTCCTCGGCGGTCACGTACTTGTCGCCGAGCGAGGCGACCGCGTCGCCGAAGTCGAGCAGCATCGCGCGGCGCGACTCGCCCGCGGGGCGCTCGGCGCCCGGCGCGCAGATCACCCCCTTGCCGCCGCCCAGCAAAAGGCCCGCCGCGGCCGCCTTGTAGGTCATCGCGCGCGCCAGGCGCAGGGCGTCCTCGATCCCGTCGGCGGGCGTCTCGTAGTGCCACATCCGCGCCCCGCCGAGGGCCGGGCCGAGGGCGGTCGAGTGCACGGCGATCGCGATCGTCGCCCCGCTCCGCGGGCCGGCCACGACCCGCAGCTCCTCGTAGCCGGCGGTCGCCTCCGGCCGGCGTACCGTCGTCCGCACTCCGTCGTGAACGCTCATCGCTCGCTCCTTCCGCCCTCCAGTTGCTCCTTCAGCTCGGCGAGGAAGCGCGCCGCCTCGGCGCCGTCGAGCGCCCGGTGGTCCCACGACATGCAGAGGTAGGACATCGGGCGGATCGCGACCATGTCCTCGCCGCCCGACTCGACCACGACCGGCCGCTTCACCACCGCCTCGAGGTCGAGGATCGCCACCTGCGGCGAGTTGATGATCGGCGTCGCCAGCACCGCCCCGAACTGGCCGGGGTTGGTGATCGTGAACGTGCCGCCTCCGACGTCGTCGGGTTGCAGACGCTTCTCGCGCGCCCGCGCGGCGAGGTCGCCGATCGCCGCCGCCATCCCCTCGAGGCTGAGCCGCTGCGCCCGGCGGATCACCGGGACGATCAGCCCGTCCTCCAGCGCCACGGCGATGCCGAGGTTGACGTCCTCGTGGTGGACGATCTCCTCGCCCTCGATCGAGGCGTTCAGGATCGGGTGGCGCTCCAGCGCCGCCACCACCTCGCGGGCCACGAACGCCAGGTAGGTGAGGTTGACACCGCGGTCGGCCATGCGGGGGCGGAGCTCGGCGCGGCGCGCGGCGAGGTGGCCGAAGTCGACCTCGACCACGGTCGTGCAGTGCGCCGCGGTGCGCCGGGACTCGACCATGTGCGCGGCGATCTGCCTGCGCATCGGCGACATCGGCTCGCGCCGGGTCGGGCCGAGGAGGTCGGCGACCGAGGCCGGCTCTGACGCCGACGCCCGCTCAGGCTCCGGTTCGGGCCTGTACGGAGACTCCGTGTGCAGCGGGCGCTCCCTCTTCTCTTCGAGGAACGCGACGAGGTCCGCTTTACGCACCCGTCCCCCGATTCCGTGGCCTTCGACCTGTTCCAGGTCGACGTGGTTGTCGGCGGCCATCCGCCGCACGATCGGCGAGTAGACCCGGGACCGATCGTCCGCCGACGGCGCCGCGCCTCCCACCTCCAGCTCCGCCAGGACCGTCCCGACCTCGACCGTCTCGCCGGGCTCGACCACGATCCGCGCGAGCGTGCCGGAGGCCGGCGCCGGGATCTCGACGTCGACCTTGTCGGTGCTGATGTCGCAGACCGGCTCGTCGGCCTCGACCCGGTCGCCGGGGCGCTTGCGCCACGCGACGATCGTGCCCTCGGCGACCGAGATGCCCATCCGCGGCATCGCGATCTCGACCTTGCCCGCGATCTCAGTAGGCGAGGAGCTCACGGCAGGCCTCCTTCACGTCGTCGAGCTGGGGCAGGGCGGCCGCCTCGAGCGGCGGGCTGAACGGGATCGGCACGTCGGGCGCGGTCAGGCGGCGGATCGGGGCGTCGAGGTCCTCGAAGGCCTCGGCGCCGATCAGCGCCGCCACCTCGGCGCCGACGCCGCAGGCGCGGGTCGCCTCGTGGGCGATCAGCACCTTGCCGGTCTTGCGCGCGCTGGCGAGGATCGCCGCGGTGTCGAGCGGGCAGAGGCTCCGCAGGTCGAGCACCTCGATGTCCTCGTCGAGCGCCTCGGCGGCCGCCAGCGCCAGCGGCACCGCCGAGCCGTAGGCGATCACGGTCAGCTCGCCGCCCTCGCGCGCCACCCGGGCCGCGCCGAGCGGCACCGTGTGCTCGCCCTCCGGCACCTCGTCGCGCACGTGGCGGTAGAGGCCCTTGTGCTCGAGGAAGCAGACCGGGTTGGGGTCGCGGATCGCGCTTGCCAGGAGGCCCTTGGCGTCGGCCGCGGTGGCGGGCGCCACCACCTTCAGCCCCGGCGCCTGCAGGAACCAGGCCTCCGGGTTCTGCGAGTGGAAGGGGCCGCCGGAGAAGCCGCCGCCGGACGGCAGGCGGACGACGAGCGGCACGCTCTGGCCCTGGCGATAGTGGAGCTTCGCCGCCACGTTAACCAGCTGGTCGAAGCCGCAGGCGATGAAGTCGGCGAACTGCATCTCGCAGACCGGCCGCATGCCCTCGATCGCCGCCCCGGTGGCGGCGCCGACGATGGCGTTCTCGGCGAGCGGCGTGTCGAGGACGCGTTCGGGCCCGAACTCCTGGGCGAAGCCGGCGGTCACCTTGAAGGCGCCGCCGAAGGCGCCGATGTCCTCGCCGAGGCAGAAGACCGATTCGTCGCGTCGCATCTCCGTGCGCAGTCCGTCGGAGATCGCCTCGAGGTAGGTCAGCTCCGGCATCAGGCGGCCCTCCGCTCGAGCGTCGGGTCGGGCGTGGGGTCGGCGCCGGGGTCCGTGGTCGGCCCGCCGTCGCGGGCGCCGTCGGCCGCTCCGGCCCAGCCCGACCACGGCGCCTTGCCGTCCCCGAGCGGCTCCCAGCGGTCGGCGAAGACGCCCTCGAGCGCCGCCCCCGGCTGCGGCAGCGGCGAGGCGAGCGCCCGCTCGGCGCACTCGGCGACGTAGGCGCGGACCTCCTCGCCGATGCGCTCGAGCTCCGCGGGGTCGAAGCCGTGCTCGTCGACGAGGCGCGCCCGGTAGGTCGCGATCGGGTCGCGCGCCTCCCACTCGGCGAGCAGCTCCGGCGGCACGTAGCCCATGTCGTCGTGGGCGCCGTGGCCGTGCATGCGCATCGTCTGGCACTCGACCAGCGTCGGGCCGCCGCCGTCGCGGGCCCGCTCGACCGCCGCGTGGACGGCGGCGAAGACCGCCTCGACGTCGTTGCCGTCGACCTCGACCCCCGGCAGCCCGTAGCCCTCGGCTCGTTCGACCGGGTCGGCGGCGAACTCGAGCTCGTTCGGCGTCGAGTAGGCGAACCGGTTGTTCTCCAGCACGAAGACGACCGGGAGTCGTTGCACTCCGGCGAAGTTCAGCGCCTCGTGCCACTGGCCGTTGGCGGTCGAGCCCTCGCCGAAGAAGGTGAGCGCCACGCGCGGCTCGCCGCGCATCTTCATCGCCAGCGCCATGCCGTTGGCGACCAGCGCCATGTCGGGCAGCATCGACACCATCCCCACGCACCCCAGCGAGCGGTCGCCGAAGTGCAGGTTGCCGTCCTTGCCGCCGGTCACGCCGTCGGCCCGGCCCATGTAGTTGGCCAGGTAACGATCCGGGGTCACGCCGCGCACGAAATGCGCGCCGAGGTCCCGGTGCAGGATGCAGAGCCGGTCGCGCGGCGACAGCGCGAAGGCCGCCCCCACCGAGATCGCCTCCTGCCCGCGGCCGTCGTAGAACGACCCCGGCACCTTGCCCTGTTTGTAGAGACTGAGGGCCCGCTCCTCGGCGGTCCTCATCATCGTCATGTACCTGAGCAGCTCGGCCCGGTCCCCGCGGGTGAGCGGCGCAGGATCGAGCGGAACGGCGGCACCCATCACCGCGCTCGCGTCGCTGAGCGTCATATCTCTCGCCTCTCGGTTCTGGCCCCGCTTCGGGATCGCCTCCGCCGGGCCGGTTGTCGCGGCTCCGGGATCACCGGGGCACCGCGCCTATGGCGGGGGAGTCGAGGGATCCCCTCTCCTCCCTTGTGTCATTTGAACCATACCCCTCCG
>DASZUW010000044.1:0-16572 GCA_035547475.1 Solirubrobacterales bacterium | reverse complement strand
CCGCGGCAGCCGCAGGCCCCTCGAAGCTTGTCCGTCCCCCCACCGCCCCCCGCGGCCTCCACCACCGAGCTCGACCTCGGTCCGACCAGCTGAAGGCTCGCGGGCAGGCGCCCGGGGGTTCGCACCGGTTGGGCGAGGGCGGGCAGGCCGGCCAGGTTGCGAGGGTGGGAAGGCTGACGGGGTGGGCCAGGCCAGGAGCTCGGCCTGGTCGAAGGCGGCGAGCTCGGCTTCCCAGGTGCGTTGGAAGCGGCGGGCCTCGGCCTCCCGGGGGCCAGTTCGCGACCAAGGGCGATCGCCGCGCGGGTGCGGTCGAGGAGGTGGGCGGGGTAGCGGTCGGCGAGGGCGCCGTTGTTGCGGGCCGCCTCCGGCAGGCCGATCGAGAAGGCCGCCTCCAGGGCGCAGCGCCAGCTCGGGAGCTCGACCTCGACGACCTCGAGCTCGGCCTCGGCCAGGGCGCGGTCGATCGCCGCCTCGCCTCCCTCGATCGTCGCCCGCAGGCCCGCCATGCAAGCCGCGTGGCCGCGGCCGGAACGGCGACGCGCTCCACGCCCGACACCAGCCGTGGTCGTCAGCCCGGCCAGGTCGACGATGTCCTTCACCGCGACCGTCGTGTCGGCGGTGCCGATCCGGCTCGGGTCGATGAAGGTGCTGTCGCCGCCGGCCCCCATCCCGGCGACGAAACTAGACCAGCTTGCGCAGCTCGGACTTGGCGACCTTCTCGCCGGCGGAGCGGGGCATCTCGTCGAGGAGTATCAGCCGCTCGGGCAGCCACTCGCGGGAGACGCCGCGGGCGCGCATGTGGTCGCAGAGCTCCTCCAGGGTGAGGGAGGCGCCGGGGACGAGCTCGACGCAGAGGCAGACGCGCTCGCCGAAGACCGGGTCGGGCGCGGGGATCGCGGCGGCGAGGGCGATCGCGGGGTGGGTCGAGGCCTCCGACTCGACCGCGACCGCGCTGACGTTCTTGCCGCCGCGGATGATCAGGTCCGAGGCGCGGCCGGTGAGGCGGAGGAATCCGTCGGGGCCGATCTCGGCGAGGTCGCCGCTCAGCATCCAGCCGTCGGCGTTCAGGAGCTCGGCGTTCGCCTCCGGGTCCTCGTAATAGCCGAGGCATCCGGTCGGGCCGCGGCTCGCCACCTGGCCCGGACCGCCGGTCGCGGTCACGTCGCGCTCGCCGTCGTAGAGGCGCACGTTCATCGCCGCGATCGGGCGGCCCGCGGTGCCGAGGCGCTGCTCGTCGGGGTCGCGGTGGCTGGTGACGCTGATCGCGCCGTTCTCGTTGGAGCCGTAGAACTGGAGGACGTGGGCGCCGGTCGCCGCCTCGAAGCGCGCCGCCGCCTCGGCCGAGACGGCCTCGCCGCCGGTGAAGACGGTCCGCAGGGCGCCCAGGTCGCGCTCCTCGAAGGAGGGCGAGCCGAGCATCATCATCATCTGGGTGGTGACGCCGGCGAGGAACGTCACCTCGTGGCGCTCCAGCAGCTCGAGCATGCGCTCGACCTCGAAGCGCTCCATCAGCACGGTCGGGCAGCCGAGCAGCGCGGGCACGAAGTGCGCGCTCCAGAGGCCGAAGCCGTAGGGACTGGGGACGGCGGAGAGCACGACCTCGTCGGGGCCGAGCTCGCCCGCCTCGATCGCCATGCGGGCGAAGCTGAACCAGCGGTTCTGGTTGTGGACGACGCACTTCGGCAGGCCCGTGGTGCCGGAGGTCGAGTTGATCAGATAGAGGCCGTCGGGGCCGATCGGCGCGGTGGGCGTCGCGGGCGGCGGTGGGGCGGCGTCGTCGAGGGTGGCGGCGGAGAGGCCGGCCGCGGCGAGGTCGGGGAGGACGAGGCGGCGGACCGCGCCGAGGCCCGCCTCGCGGAGACGGTCGTGGAGCGCCGCGACCGGCTCGCGGTCGAAGGTGTCATGGGTGATGACCGCGGCGGCGCGGGTGCGTCGCAGCAGGTGGGCGACCTCGCCGATCCCGGAGCGGGCGGCGACGGCGACGATCGGGTGTCCGGCGCGCTCGCAGGCGAGGTAGGCGACGTGGACGCTCGGGCCGTCGGGGAGGAGGACGGCGAGCGGCGCGCCGGGGGCGAATCCCGCGCCGGCGAGGAGCCCGCCCAGCGCGTCGCCGAGCCGGTCGTACTCCGCCCAGGTGAGCGTGCCGCGGTCGCCGATCAGGGCAGGAGCGTCGCCGTGCTCCGCCGCGTTGCGCGCGATCACGCTGCTGAGGGTCTCGTCGCCCCACTGGCCTTCCGCGCGGTAACGGGCGACGTCCTCCGGGGGGTGGAAGGGGATCTCCTCCATCTCCCGAGATCTTAGCCGAGCCTCCCAAGCAAGCGCTTGGTACGCTGCCGCCGTGAACCTGAGACCTACCCCCGCCGACGAAGCCTTCCGCGCCGAGGTGCGCGAGTGGCTGGGCGAGCACCTGCGAGGTGAGTTCGCCGAGCTGGGCGGCGCCGGCGGGCCCGGGCGCGAGCACGAGGGCTTCGAGGTGCGCCTCGCCTGGGAGCGGGAGCTGGGGAAGGGAGGCTGGATCGGCCTCGACCTGGCGCCCGAGCACGGTGGCCGCGGCGCGGGCCTCGACCGTCAGGTGATCTGGGCCGAGGAGTACGCGCGCGCCGGGGCCCCCGCCCGCGTCAACCACATCGGCGAGCACCTGCTGGCGCCGACCGTCGCCCACTTCGGCACCGACGCCCAGCGCGAGCGCTTCCTGCCGCCGATCCTGCGCGGCGAGGAGCTTTGGTGCCAGGGGTATTCGGAGCCGGGCGCGGGCTCCGACCTCGCCGCCGTGCGCACGCGGGCGCGACTCGACGGCGACACCTGGCGGATCGACGGGCAGAAGGTGTGGACGTCGCTGGCCATGCACGCCGACTGGTGCTTCGCGCTGGTCCGCTCGGAGCCCGGATCGGAGCGCCACAAGGGCCTCTCCTACCTGCTCGTGCCGATGCGACAGCCGGGCGTCGAGGTCCGCCCGATCGTGCAGATCACCGGCACCTCCGAGTTCAGCGAGGTCTTCTTCGAGGACGCGACGACGGATGCCGCGAACGTGGTCGGCGAGCCCGGCGACGGATGGAAGGTGGCGATGGGGACGCTCGGCTTCGAGCGCGGCGTCGCCACGCTGGCGCAGCAGATCGGCTTCGGGCGGGAGCTCGACGCGGTGATCGCGACGGCGCGCGAGACCGGCGCGATCGAGCGTCCGGAGATCGCCGCGCGCCTCGTCGACGCCTGGATCGAGCTGCGCACGATGCGCTATCAGGCGCTCCGCTCGCTGGGCGACGGGCAGCCGGTGTCGGCGTCGATGTCGAAGCTGCTCTGGGGGCCGTGGCACCGGCGGCTCGGCGAGCTGGCGATCGACGTCCGCGGCGCCGGGGCGACCGTGGTCGAGGCCCCCTATACGCTCGACGGCGACCAGGCGCTCTTCCTCTACACCCGCGCCGACACCATCTACGCGGGGTCGAACGAGATCCAGCGCAACATCATCAGCGAGCGGATGCTCGGGCTGCCGCGGGGATAGGGGGCACGGTGGACTTCTCCTTCGACGAGGACCAGCGCGAGCTGCGCGCGGTGGTCGCGGACTTCCTCGCCAGCCAGGCGACCTCCCAGCAGGTCCGGGCCGCGGCCGAAGGCGACGGCTTCGCGGTCGAGCAGTGGGAGCGACTGACCGGGGAGATGGAACTGACCGGGCTCGCCATCGCGCCGGAGCGCGGCGGGGCGGGCGCGAGCTTCGTCGAGGTCGGGATCGCGATCGAGGAGATCGGCCGGACCCTGCTGCCGGTCCCGTACCTGTCCACGGTGACGGTCGCCGCGGTCCTCTCCCATGTATGTGATGCCGCCGACGCGGCCCCGCTGCTCGAGCGCACCGCCGGCGGGGCGGCCGCCGCCTTGGGCCCCACCGCCGTCCTTCCGACTCTCCCCGCCATCTCTGACGGGGTAAGTCGAAAGGACGGCGATGGGGGGGTGATCGACGGCGAGGTCGCGGTTGTGGACGGGGCGACGGCCGAGATCCTGGTGCTCGCCGCGCGGCTTGACGACGAGCCGGCGCTCGTCGCGGTCGAGGCCGGGGCGCCCGGGATCGCGATCGAGCCGCTTGTCACGCTCGACCAGACGCGGCGGCAGGCGGCGGTGCGGCTCGGCGGGGCGCCCGCGACGGTCCTCGCAACCGGCGTCGATGCCCTCGCCCGCGCCCGCGACCTGCTCTCGGTCGGTCGTGCCGTCGAGTCGGTAGGAGCCGCCGCCCGTTGCCTCGACGAGACCGTCGCCTACCTGAAGGAGCGGGTCCAGTTCGGCAGGCCGATCGGGTCCTTCCAGGCGCTGAAGCACCGTTGTGCCGACCTCGCCACCGAGCTCGAGGCGGCGCGCTCGACCGCCTACTACGCGACCTGGGCGGTCGACGGCGCGCCCGAGGAGCTGCCGGTCGTCGCGCCTCTGGCCGAGGCGGTCGCGGGCGCCGCGCTGCTGAACGTCGCCGCCGAGGCGATCCAGATGCACGGTGGGATCGGCTTCACCTGGGAGCATGACGCGCACATGTACCTGAAGCGGGCGAAGTCGAACGAGCTGCTCGCGGGCGGCTATCGCGATCTGCGCACGCTGGTGGGCGAGCGGGCCGGGATCCTCGGATGAGCGCGCCGCGGATCGTCCTCGTCACCGGTGGGACCAGGGGGATCGGCGCGGCGATCGCGAGGGCGTTTTTGGCCGAGGGCGACGAGGTGGTCGTCTGCGGGCGACGGGCACCGGAGGAGACGCCGGGCGCCGGTGGCCGCGCGGCCGAGTACCTCGCCGCCGACGTGCGCGAGCCCGACGGCGCGGTCGGTGTCGTCGAGGCGGTGCTGGAGCGCCACGGCCGGCTCGACGTCGTCGTGAACAACGCCGGCGGCACGGCGCCCGGGCCGGCCGCCGAGATGTCGGCCGCCGCGGCCGCCGCCGTCGTCAATCTCAACCTGCTCGCGCCCTTCTACGTCGCCCAACGCGCCAACGCGGCGATGCAGGAGCAGGCGACCGGCGGCGTCATCGTCAACATCGGCAGCAGTGCCGAGCGTCGTCCCGCCCCCGGCACCGCCGTCTACGCGGCCGCCAAGTCGGGCCTCCACGGGTTGACGCGGGCACTGGCGCTCGAGTGGGCGCCGAAGGTGCGCGTCGTCCAGGTGACGCCAGGCCCGGTCGAGACTGAGGGCTCCGCCCGCCACTACGGCGGCGAGGACGCCTTCGCCGCCGCTTCCGGCGCGATCGCGATGGGCCGTTTCGCCCGCCCCGAGGACGTCGCCGCCGCCTGCGTCCTGATCGCCTCCCCTCGCGCCACCTACGTCAGCGGCGCCGAGCTCCACGTCGACGGCGGCGGCGAAACCCCCGGCTGGCTGAAGGCGATCGAAGCTCTGCCCCGCGACTGAGCCCCGGCTCCCGATGTTGATGGGCCGAAAACTCCTCTATATCAGGAGTTTTCGGCCCATCAACATCGTCAGCGGGCGCGGAGGGACGCGGCGATGCGACGGAGCTCGCCCTTGGCGATCTTCGCACCGGAGGAGCGGGGGATCTCCGTGACGATCTCGAGGCGCTCGGGCATGTGTTCCTTCGACGCGCCCTGGGCTTCGAGGAATTCGGTCAGCTCCGCCAGCTCCATCGTCCCGCCGTCGGCCAGCTGGACGAAGGCGCAGACGCGCTCGCCGAAGATCTCGTCGGGCATCGCGACCACCGCGGCGAGGGCGACGCGGGGGTGGGCGGCGATCTCCTCCTCGACCTGGGCGGCGCTGATGTTCTTGCCGCCGCGGATGACGATGTCGGAGGTGCGGCCGACGACCGTGAGGTAGCCCTCCTCGTCGAGCTCGACGATGTCGGCGTGGAGGAGATAGCCGTCGGCGGTGAAGAGCTCGTCGTTCGCGGCGGGGTCGTCCAGGTAGCCGAGGCAGGTGGCGGGCCCCTTCGTGCCCGGTTGGCCGCGGCCGGTGGAGGTGACGTCGGTGCCGTCCTCGTCGAAGAGGCGCAGGTCGGTGCCCGGGAGGACGCGGCCGCCGGTGCGCAGGCGGCGCGGCGTCGGGTCGGTCAGGCGGGTCGCGGTGGCCAGGGCGCTCTCGTTGGAGCCGTAGAAGTTGAGGATCGTCGCGCCGGTCATCTCCTCGAAGGCGCGCGCCGGCTCGTAGGGGATCATCTCACCGCCCGTGTACATGAGGCGCAGCGAGGTGAGGTCGCGCTCGCGCAGCGCCGGGTCGGCGAGCAGCATGCGGAACTGGGTGGAGACGGCGCAGAGGACGGTGACGCGTTCGCGCTCGATCAGCTCCAGCGCCAGCGAGGTGTCGAAGCGCTCCATCGAGACCGTCGGCACGCCGAGGTAGGCCGGGGTGAAGTGGGAGGTCCACTGGCCGAAGCCGAACGGCGCGGGGATCGCGGCCATGAAGACCTCGTCCTCGGTGAGGTCGCCGACTTCGACCGCGCACTGATGGAAGTACCACCAGCGGTTCTGCGCGTGCATGACGCACTTCGGCAGGCCGGTGGTGCCGGAGGTGGAGTTGATGAGCCAGAGCTCGTCGGGGCCGAGGCGGTCGGGGAACTCGACGGGAGGCGGGCCGGTCTCGACGCCGTCGCGGAGGATCGGCGCGTCGACCCCGTGCTCGAAGCGGGGGACGACGAGGTGGTGGCGGAGGTCGTCGAGCCGCCCGCGCAGAGCGGCGAAGTGCTCGCCCGCGGGCGCGCCACGGTGCTCGTCGTGGGTGATCAGCGCAGCCGCGCGGCCCTTGGCGAGGATGTGGCGCGCCTCGCGCCCGCCCGCCCGCACGCCGATGCCGACCGCGACGACGCCCGCCTTCTCGCAGCCGAGGAAGGCGGCGTGGACGGCGCCGCCGTCGGGCAGCATCACGCCGACCCGGTCGCCACGGCCGAGGCCGAGCTCGCGCAGCGCGCCCGCGATCCGGTTCGCGGCTGCCTCGTACCCCGCCCAGGTCAGCGTGCCGAGGGGCCCGGCGAAGGCGACGGCGTCGGGACGCTCGCGCGCGTGACGGGCGACGTGGTCGGCGAGCGCGAGGTCGCCCCACCACCCCCGCCGGTGGTATTCGGCGGCCCGCTCCCGGTCGATCCCGAACCCTTCCATCCGCCGGAAACCTAGCAAGCGCTTGGTACAGTCGCGGTGGGACAGGCGAGCGAAGAGGAGGGACGAGTTGAGCGACGCGATCGGGGAGCGGACCGACGGTGGGTCGGCGCGGCCGCTGCGCTGGCCGGACGGGGTGGCGGGGTGAGGGACGCGGCGGCGGTGGTCGGCCTCGGCGACCTCGGCATCGCGATCGCCCGGCGTCTCCATGCGGTCGGCGTCGAGGTCGCCGGCATCGATGGCGCGGAGGACCGGCGCGAGCTGTGGGAGCGCGAGACCGGGCTCCCCGCGTTGACCTCCACGGCCGAGCTCGATCCCGCAGGCGTCCCGCGCGCCCTGGTCTGCGTGCGCACCACCGACCAGGCCGGCGCGGTGATCGCCGACCTGAACGGGCGGCTCGGCGCGAGCGCCGTCATATATGTGGTGACGACGCTGGCGGTCGACTTCGCCCGCGGGCTCGGCCGGCGGGCCGCCGCCGACGGCCCGAGCCTGATCGAGCTGCCGGTCTCCGGCGGGCGCGGCGGTGCCGAGCGGGGCGAGCTCGTCGTCCTCCCCGGCGGTTCCGCGGTCGAGCCCGACGACGTCGGCTTCCTCGAACGCACCCTCGCCTCCCACGTCCTGCCGATGCCGCGCTACGGCGAGGCGACCTTGGCGAAGCTGCTGAACAACGCGCTCGCCGCCTACAACGCGCTGGCCTACGCGAGCGCGGTCGAGCTCGCCGCCCGCGCAGGCCTCGACGTCGGCACCACCGCGGAGCTCATGCGCCGCGGCTCCGGCGGCAGCTGGATGGCCGAGGCGTTCGAGGGCCTCGTCGACGACCTCCTCGCCAAGGACGCCGCCCTGCTCGCCGCCGAGCTCGGGCCGCTGCCGACGATCGACCTCGGCGACCTGGATGCGCTCCCGCTCACCTTGGCCCGCGCGCGGCGCATGTTGGCGGGCCGAAAACTAAAGCAGTAGTTGAGTTTTCGGCCCGTCGACATCAGACGGCGGGCCGGGCGGGGGAAGGGCCAAGGCCCGCGCGGTCAGTCGGCAACCGGGCGCCGGCGCTGCAGCTGGGTGATCCCGACCGCCGCGATCAGCACCGCGCCCTGGAACACCTGCGGCGTCCAGTTCGGCGTCCCGGCCAGGAGCAGGCCGACCGAGCCGGTGCCGATCATCAGCACCGCGACGACCGTCCCCCACGGGTTGAAGCGACCGTGGCGGAACTGTGATGCGCCGACGAAGGCGGCGGAGAAGGCGGGGATGAGGTACTCCGGCCCGACCGAGGGGTCGGCGGAGCCGATCCGCGATGCCAGCGCGATGCCGGCGAAGGAGCCGACCAGCCCGGAGAAGAGCAGCGAGATGGTGCGGATGCGGCCGACGCGCAGCCCGACCAGGCGCGAGACCTCGGGCCCGTAGCCGGACGCATAGACGCGCCGCCCGAACACGGTCTGCTCCAGCACGAACCCGAGCACCAGCATCGCCACCAGCATGTAGATGACCGGTAGCTGCACGCCGCCGATGTCGGTCGAGGCGATCTTGGTGAAGGCGCCGGAGACCTTGCCGGTGATGATTTCGTCGCCCGACACCCAGAGGGTCGCCGCGCCGATGATCGACCCGGTCGCGAGCGTGCCGATGAAGGAGTCGATGTTCATCTTCACCACGACCAGCGCGTTCAGCGTGCCGATCGCCAGCCCCGCGACCAGGGTCAGCGCGACCGCCAGGCCGACCGGCAGGTCGAGGGTGTTCATCGACCACCCCGCGAAGACGCCGGCGAAGCCGATCGTCGCGCCGATCGAGAGGTCGAAGACCCCCGCCGCCAGCGGCATCACCACGGCGAGCGCGGCGAGCCCGGTGATCGCGTACTGGTTGACGACGCTCTTCGCCGTCTGGTCGGTCGGGAACAGGCTCGGCTTCCAGATCGTGAAGATGACGATCAGCAAGAGCCAGACGTAGACGGCACCGATGTTGCGGTAGCTGAGGTTGCCTAGCCAGCTGTGCGGGCGTCGGCTGGGTGCCGCGTGCGACGGCGCGGCCTGGGCGTCGGCGGACATGCTCTCGATCTCTCCTTCCCGGCGATTGACGGCAACCATTCGGGGGACTACATTCCTCCCAAGCGCTTGCTTGGTTGCAGCATACCCTACGAACGAGGGACTGAGGAGAGATTTCGTTGACCACCGATCCCGCGGCCCAGCCGCTCATCCAGTTCGAGCACCTCTCGAAGACCTTCCCGGGCCAGCGCGCCCTGAAGGACGTGAGCTTCGAGATCGGCCGCGCCGAGATCCACGCGCTGGTCGGCGAGAACGGCTCCGGCAAGTCGACCCTGATCAAGTGCCTGTCCGGCTTCCACGATCCCGACCCGGGGAGCGCGATCCTGATCGACGGAGAGCCACTCGAGGTCAGCTCCGCCGAGGACGCGCGGCGGCGCGGCCTGCGCTTCGTCCACCAGGACCTCGGCCTGATCGGCGAGCTGAGCGCCACCGAGAACGTCGGCCTCGTCTCCGGCTTCGCCACCGCGGGCCCGGGGAAGATCGCCTGGTCGCGGCAGCGCCGCCTGACCCGCGACCTGCTCGCCCGGATCGGCGTCGAGATGGACGTCGACTGCCCGGTCGCGGAGCTGAAGGCGGTCGAGCGCAGCGCCTTGGCGATCGCTCGCGCCCTCGACGACACGCACGGGGCGATCTCGCTGCTGGTCCTCGACGAGCCGACGGCGGCGCTGCCCCCGGCCGAGTGCGACGCCCTCTTCGCGGTCCTGCGCGAAGTGCTCGCGAAAGGCGTCAGCATCCTCTACGTCTCCCATCGCCTCGACGAGATCCTGAACCTCGCGGCGCGGGTGACGGTGCTGCGCGACGGCGCCTACCAGGGCACCTTCCCGGCGAAGGGGATGGACCGCGGCCGGCTCGCCGAGCTGATCGTCGGCAACGCGGTCGAGGAAACCGCGGCCCAGGCGCCGCGCCCGGCCTCCGCCGCCGAGCCGATGCTGTCGGTGCGCGGCCTGCGCGGCGAGCCGCTCGCCGGCGTCGACTTCGACGTCTTCCCCGGCGAGGTGCTGGGCATCGCCGGGCTGTCCGGCTCCGGCCGCGAGACGCTGGCGGCGGCGGTCTGCGGCGCCGTCCCGGCGGCAATGGAGATGACCTTGGACGGGCAGCCGTGCCCGCGCGAGATGGACCCGGTCGCCGCCCAGCGCCTCGGCCTCGCGCTGGTCCTGCCCAACCGCCACAGCGACGCCGCGATCGCGAACTTCTCGATCGCCGAGAACATGACGCTCGGGCGCCTGCCCGAGTTCTCCCAGGGCGGTCGGCTGCGCAAGCGGCGCGAGCGCGCCGCCGTCGAGGAGTGGATCGCGCGGCTCGACGTGCGTCCCGCCGAGCCCGACCGCCTCTACGGGATGCTGAGCGGCGGCAACCAGCAGAAGGTGCTGCTCGCCAAGTGGTTCGGGATCGAACCCCGCGTCGTCTTCATGGACGATCCGACCAGCGGCGTCGACATCGGCGCCCGGCACGCGATCTACGACGTCGTCCGCGATCACGCGAAGGACGACATGGCGTTCGTCATCTGCTCCTCCGACCTGGAGGACTTCGTCGGCGTCTGCGACCGGGTCGTCGTCCTGGTGGAGGGACGGGTCGCCGAGGAGCTCTACGGCGAGGCCGTCAACGAGCGCGAGCTGCTGCGGGCGATCTCCGGCAGCACGGCGCGCTCCGGGGACCAAGCAATTGCTTGACAGGCGCGCGATCGGCCGCTTAGGGTATAACCGAGCAAGCGCTTGGTTTTGCGCGTGCGAACGACTGTAGAGCCGTGAGAGGAGAGAGCATGAGGTTGCACATTGCCTCCGCACGCGTTTTGGCTGCGGTGGGAATCCTGCTGGTCGGGCTGGTCCTGGTCGTCGCCGGCTGCGGCGGGGGGTCGAGCACCACCAGCGGCGGCGGCGGGACCGAAGCGGGCGAAAGCTCCGGCGGCGGCGAAAGCGCCGGCGGGTCGGGCGGCAGCTCCGACACCGAAACCGCGTTCCCGAAAGCCGCCAAAGAGAACGAAGAATTCGAAGAACGCCCGACGACGGTCGGCATCGAAACCCCGGTCGGCAAACCGATCCCGAAGGGGAAGACGATCGACTTCATCCAGTGCGGCGTCCCCGCCTGCAAGACCGAGGGAGAACTCTTCGAAGCGGCGGCCGGCGAACTGGGCTGGACGATCAAATCGATCAACGCCGGGACCACGCCGGAGGAAATCAAGGCCGCCTACGACCAGGCGATCAAGGACGAACCGGACGCGGTGCTCGGCTCCGGCTACCCGCGCTCGCTCTTCAACCCGGAGATCGAGCAGCTGAAGGCGAAGAACATCCCGGTTGTCGAGTTCTTCGTCGAGGAAGAACCCGGCAACGGCATCAGCGCCGTGATCGGCGGCATCCCGACGACCGAAATCCAGGGTCAGATGATGGCCAGCTACATCCTCGCCCACAGCACCGATGAAGAAATGGAGATCGGCGCGGTGAACGCGCAGGGCTTCGAAACCGTGACGGGGACGATCGAATCGGTCGAAAAGGTGATCGGCGAAGAATGCCCCGGCTGCCAGATCAAGAAACTGGAAGCGCCGCTGACCGCGATCGGCAAAGACCTGCCGCAGCGGATCGCCAGCTTCCTCACCGCCAACCCCGAGATCGAATGGACCACGGTCGGCTACAACGACATGATGACCGGCCTGCCGACGGCGCTCAAAGGCGCCGGCGTGGAAGACGCGAAGATGACGACGGTCAACATCAACACCGCGATCGCGCCTTACCTGGCGAACGGTGAATACCTCCAGGCCACCATGGGAACCAGCTTCCCCGAGGTGTACTGGCGAGGGATCGACCTGTTGGCGCGGATGTTCGCGGGCGTCGACTACAAAGAAGACCTCGATGACTCGACGCTCCCGTACTGGACGATCACGGAGGAATCGCTGCCGACCACCGAAGAAGAATTCGCGGTCGTCGAAGACTACGAAGAACAGTTCCGGAAACTCTGGGGCGTGAAGTAGGCGTCTGAGATGACGCCGGCCGGCCTCGATCACAGCGGGGCTTTGTCCATCGACGGCGATCGGGGTATCGCCGTCGATGGACGCGGCCGGAGACCTCGTCGACCCGGTCAACCGTTCCTCTGCTCCGAGCGGGCGGTGGTGACCGGCGCGGCCCGACGGGCCGACGGAGGGACGATCAAATCAGCGCCCTAGGCCCAGGCGAGCTCGTCGCCGGCTACGCGGTCGCGGTCGACGCCCGGGACCTCGGCGCGCTCCGCGCCCTCTTCCTCCCCGACGCCACCCTGAGCGTGCGGCGAGGGGCGGCCGAGCCCGAGGTCCATCGCGGGCACGATGGCCTTGTCGCGGTGATCGAGATGCTCGGCCAGTTCGAGGCGACCCTGCACGAGGTGTCGGGCCTCGTGCTCCGTCAAGGCGGCGACGACGAGGCGCGCGGCGAGTGCGCCTGCGTCGCCCACCACATCACCCGTGGCGAGGGCCGCGACGCCACCGACCTGATCCTCCGCGGCCGGTACTCCGACCGCTTCGCCCGCGACGCGGTCGGCGCATGGCGCTTCGCGGCGCGGGAGCTGCGCGTGCTCTGGACCGAGAGGCGCGCGGTGCGACTGCCGTGGGACGCGGCACTGCGGGCAACGTGACAGAGGAGCAATTGGTGCCGGGGGCCGCGAGGTGGCACGGAAGCCTCACGGATCCCTCGGCGCCGCGGAGCGGCGCGAGGGGCTCAGGCCGCAGCGTCCCGGAACGCGGACGCCAAGGCGACGATGAACTCGGGGGCGGCGTCGGAGTCGGGGCAGAGGTGGGAGAGTGGGGCGTAGAAGTCGCTTGCGCCCAGTTCGCGGAACTGGGTCAGGCGTTCGGTGTCGAGCGTCGGTCGGTCGGAGTCGTCCACCGCCACCGGAGCGCCGATCCGGACGCGGAACTCGGCCGGGTCCCGGTCCGCCGCCTCGAGGGCGGCGTCGAGGCGCGCGACGCCGGCGGCGATCTCGCGTCGCCGGGCCGTGGGACTGGGGATCCAGCCGCTGCAACGGCGCACCAGGCGGGCGAGGTTGCGGTCGTGCAGGTCGCCCCCGATCCAGAACGGGATGCCGCCGCGTTGATGCGGGCGGGGGTGGCAGTAGACGTCCTCGAAGCGCAGTCGCGGCGAATCGAAGTCGGTCGGGCCGCCCTTCCAGAGCGCGGCGCAGGCGTCGAGGGCGTCGTCCAGCATCCGTCCCCGCCGTTTGAAGTCGACGCCCGCCGCCTCGTACTCCTTGGCGAGCCAGCCGGTGCCGACGCCGAGGTCGAGGCGCCCGCCGCAGAGGACGTCGAGGGTCGCCGCGGTCTTCGCCAGCAGGGCAGGCGGGCGCAGGGGCGCGATCAGGACGCCGGTCATCAGGCGCACCCGTGAGGTGCGACCGGCGATCGCCGCGAGGCAGGTGAGCGGCTCGAGCCAGGGCGCGTCCGGCGCGGTCGCGAAGGGCCCGTACGGGTAGCCGGAGAGGTCGCCGCCCAGCGCCATGTGGTCGACGACGACGATCGTGTCGACGCCGGCCTCGTCGGCGGCGACGGCGAGGTCGAGCAGGCGCGCCCAGTCGCCGCCCAGGTAGGCGCCGTAGTTGTCGAGGCCGACGTGGAGGCGCGGCGGCAGGGCGGCGCGGCTCACGCGGCCGGCACCGGCGGAGCGGGGACCACCGCCTCGACCTCGAGGCGGTGGACGGAGCCGGCGCGCAGCTTTTCCGCCTCCTCGGGAACCCAGGTGGGCGCCGTGGCGACGAAGAGGTCGCGACCGCCAGGCCCGCCGAGCGCGACCGCGTAGGGGCTGGGGAAGGGGAGGCGCTGGTCGACCGCGCCGTCGGGCGCCACGCGCACGATCTCGTCGCCGAACGGGAAGGCGATCCAGACGCCGCCCTCGGCGTCGACCGCGATCCCGTCGGGGAAGCCGCCCTCGAAGGAGGCGAGCGTGCGGCGGTCGCTCAGCGAGCCGTCCTCGGCGACCGTGAAGGCGGTCAGCTTGCCCGGCACCGAGCGCGTCTCGGCGACGATCAGCGTGCCGCCGTCCGGGGTCAGCGCGATCCCGTTCGGAAACCAAAGGTCCTCGGCGACGACCCGTGCCTCGCCATCTGGCTCGACCAGGAGGAGACAGGTCGGCCTTGGGGGGTCGGGCGGGGCGGAGTCGTCGCCGAAGTTGCCCACGTAGGCGCGGCCGCGACCGTCGACGAACATGTCGTTGACGTGCCAGGGCGCCAGCGCGGAGAGGTCGGCGTGCTCGCACGGGCCATCGGGTTCCAGGCGCAGCAGCCGGCGGTCGTGCATCGAGGTGACCAGCGGGGTGCCGTCGGGGAGGAAGCCGAGCCCGGAGGGGCACGCGGGGACCGTGGCGACGACCTCCGGTGGGCCGCCCGGCGCCAGCCGCTGGACGGTGTGCGCGTGCATGTCGGAGAACCACAGGGCGCCGTCGTGCCACCGGATCCCCTCCGGGAAGGTGAGGCCCTCGGCCATGATTTCCGAAGCGGTCGTCATCTCTTCCTGCGGCCGTCGCGCCGCCGCTCGCCTCCCTCACCGCGTGTTGACCTCGATCGGTGCGTAGGATATAAACCAAGCGAGCGCTTGGTCAAGTGACGGATACGATCGACACCCAGAATGCCTCCGCGGGGCGCGAGCCGGGCACCGTGGACGGTCGCGAGCCAGGGGCCGCGGACGGGCGCGGGCTGCGGCCGGTCGCCGAGGCCATCGGCCTCGACCTCGGCACGCGCCGCGTCGCCTACACCGACCGCGAGGCGATCCTCTACGCGCTCGCCGTCGGCGCCGCGGCCGAGGACCTCGACCTGGTCTTCGAGCGCGACCTCCGCGTGCTCCCGACCTTCGGCCTCGGCTTCGGCCTCTGGGCCTGCGACGAGCTCGGCGCCCGCAACTTCTTCTCCTCCACCAACGCCCTCCACGGTGCCCAGCGGCTGGAGGTTCTGGCCCCCTTCGCGGCGAGCGGCGAGCTGGAGATGAGCGCCCGCGTCCTCGACGTCTGGGACAAGGGGAGCGCCGCAGTGTGCGACATCGAGGTCGCCTGCGAGCAGTTCCGCGCCGTCTACTCGATCTTCGCCCCCGGCCAGGGCGGCTGGGACGGCGAGCGCGGGCCCGGCGCCCGTCGCGACCCGGAGGCGCCGCCGACCCGCAGGGCGCGCGTCGCGACCAGCCGCGAGAGCGCGGTCCTCTACCGCCTGCTCGGCGACCGCCACCTGATCCACGTCGACCCCGAGGCGGCGCGCGCGATCGGCCAACCGCGCCCGATCCTCCACGGCCTCTGCACCCTCGGGATCGCCGCCCGCTCGCTCCCACCCCTCTTCGGCCGTCGCCCCGACGAGCTGATCAGCCTCGAGGCGCGCTTCGCCGCCGCCGTCCTCCCCGGCGAGCCGCTCGAGCTGCGCGCATGGGAGCCGACGGGCGACGGCAGCGTGCCCTTTTCCGTGGCGACCCCCGAGTCCGTCGTGCTGAGCGGCGGCCTGATCCGGTTCGGCTGAGCGCCATCGCCACCCACCAACCAGCGAAGGAGAAAGCCTTGTCCGAGGAAGCCGTAGTCGTCGCCGCAGCCCGCACCCCGATCGGCCGGGCGGGCAAGGGCACGCTGGTGTCGATGCGCGGGGACGACCTCGCCGCGATCGCGGTCGAGGCGGCGCTTGCCCAGGTGCCGGAGATCGGTTCCGACGACGTCGAGGACCTGATGATGGGCTGTGGTCAGCCGGCCGCCGAGCAGGGCTTCAACATGGGCCGCGTGGTCGCGGTGATGGCTGGGCTGACGGAGGTCCCGGGCGTCACCGTCAACCGCTACTGCTCCTCCTCGCTGCAGACGATGCGGATGGCGACGCACGCGATCCGGGCCGGGGAGGGCGACTGCTTCATCGCCGCCGGCGCCGAGTCGTGCAGCCACTTCGACAAGGGCAACGCCGACCGTGTCCCGGACACCAAGAACCCGCGCTTCGCCGCGGCGATGGCGCGGACCGAGGGGCGCGCCCAGCCTGGCGCCGAGCCGTGGACGCCCGCCGAGGGCCTGCCCGACGTCTACATCGCGATGGGCCGGACGGCGGAGAACGTCGCCGACCTCGAGGGGATCACGCGCGAGGAGATGGACGAGTTCGCCGCCCGCTCGCAGCAGCTCGCGGTGGCACGCCAGGAGGAAGGGTTCTTCGACCCGGAGATCGTCCCGGTCACGCTACCCGACGGTACCGTGGTCGACCGTGACGACGGGCCGCGTCCGGGGACGACGGTGGAGAAGCTCGCCGGGCTCAGACCGGCCTTCCGCGAGGACGGCCGCGTGACCGCCGGCACCGCCTGCCCGCTGAACGACGGCGGCGCCGCGGTCGTCGTCACCAGCCGCAGCTTTGCCAAGGAGCGGGGGATCACCCCGCTCGCCCGCATCGTCGCCACCGGCGTCTCGGCGGTCGATCCGGAGATCATGGGCCTCGGCCCCGTCGGTGCCTCCGAAGCTGCCCTCGCGCGCGCCGGGATGACCATCGACGACGTCGAGGACCTGATGATGGGCTGTGGTCAGCCGGCCGCCG
>DASZUW010000043.1:0-5133 GCA_035547475.1 Solirubrobacterales bacterium | reverse complement strand
GAGCTCGGCGGCGACGCTCTCGTCGAGGCCCGCCGCGGCGTGGGCGCGGTGCCAGGCGCGCCGGTCCGGATCGACCTCCGGGTCGGTCGCCTCGGCCAGCGCGGCGTGGACCCGGCGGCGCTCCTCCGGCGCCGCCGCGTGGTAGATCGCCGAGCGCACCAGCGGGTGGCGGAACCGGGCGCGGGAACCGAGCTCGATCAGCCCGGCGCGTTCGGCCGGCGCCGCCGCCTCGGGCCCGATCCCCAGCCCCCCGGCCGCGGACCAGAGCAGCGCCACGTCGCCGATCGGCTCCGCCGCGGCGGCCAACAGCAGCTCGCGGGTCGGCGCGGGGAGCGCCTCGACGCGCCGCAGGAAGCCTTGCTCGGTGCGCCCCGCCCGCGAGCCCGCGTCGGGGAGGTCCGATCCGCCCGCCAGCTCCATCGGGGTCAGGCTCTCGGGCAGTTCGAGCAGGGCGAGCGGGTTGCCCCGCGTCTCGGCGAGGATGCGCTCGCGGACGCGCTCGTCGAAGCTGCCGCGGATGCGCGAGGCGAGCAGCCGGCGGGCGTCGGCCTCGGCGATCCCCGCCAGCGTCAGCTCCGGCAGGCCCGCCAGCGCGGCGGTCGGCTCGCGGCTGACGAAGACGATCCCGATCGACTCGGCGAGGAGCCGGCGGGCGACGAAGGCGAGCGCCACGCCCGAGGCCTCGTCGAGCCACTGCTCGTCGTCGACCACGCAGAGGAGCGGCTCGCGCTCCGCCGCCCCCGACAGCAGGCTCAGCACGGCCAGCGCGACGAGGAAGCGGTCCGGGGCCGGCCCCTCCCCCGCGCCGAAGGCGACCCGCAGGGCGTCGCGCTGGGGGGCGGGCAGCGAGTCGACCCCGTCGAGGACCGGGCGGCAGAGCTGGTGGAGCCCGGCGTAGGGCAGCTCGGCCTCGGCTTCGACGCCGACCGCCCGCAGCACCCGGAACCCCTCGGCGCCCGCGACCGCCGCCTCGACCAGCGCCGTCTTGCCGATCCCCGGTTCGCCGCGGACGACCAGGCAGCGGCTCTCGCCCCCGCGCACCGCCGCCAGCAGACCGGCGAGCGCCTCGCTCTCGGTGCGGCGGCCCAGCAGGGCGGAATCGACGGTCGGCATCTTCCGCGGAGACGGTACCGCCAGACGTCGCCGGCCGCCGGCGGCAGGCCCTGACTGGCCATGCGACCGGCGTGCCGGCCGATGCGAGCGCCGCCCCCCGGAGCGAGGCTCCACCCATGCAATCCGCACCCGATCGAAGGGAGATCACATGAAGATCGTCGTCATCGGCGGCACCGGCGCCCTCGGCTCGAACGTCGTCACGAAACTGAAAGCGGACGGTCACGAAGCCGTGTCCGCCTCGCCCAACTCCGGCGTGAACACGATCACCGGCGAGGGGCTCGCGGAGGCGGTGGCCGGCGCCGACGTCGTCGTCGACGCCTCGAACGCCCCCGCCTGGGGCGACGAGGAGGTGCTCGAGTTCTTCCAGACCTCGTCGCGCAACCTCACCGCGGCGGCGGCCGACGCCGGGGTCGGGCACTACGTCGCGATGTCGATCGTCGGCGCCGACCGCCTCCCCGACAGCGGCTACCTGCGTGCCAAGGTCGCCCAGGAGCGGATCGTCGCGGAGGGCCTGGTCCCCTACACGATCGTCCGCGCCACCCAGTTCTTCGAGTTCATCGCGCGGATCGCCGATTCCAGCGCCTCCGGCAACACGATCCACCTGCCGCCGGCGCTGTTCCAGCCCGCCGCCGTGGCCGAGCTCGGCGCGCGCGTGGCGGAGGTCGCCGAGGGCGAGCCGGTGAACGGCGTGGTCGAGGTCGCCGGGCCGGAGCCGCTGCCGATGGACGAGGCCGTCCGCCGCGTCCTCGCCGCCGCGGGCGACCCGCGCGAGGTCGTCAGCGACCCCCACGCCCAGTACTTCGGCACCGAGCTGAACAACGAATCGCTGGTCCCCGACGAAGGGCCGCGCCTCACCGCCACCAGCTTCGACGACTGGCTCGGGCGACTGTAGCCCGGGCGCCAAAACACAAGCGAAAGGGACACGAAAATGAAACCCACCCTCATCCTCGTCCACGGCGCCTTCGCCGAGTCGGCGAGCTGGGACCGCGTCATCGACCCGCTGCACGCGGCGGGGCACGAGGTGATCGCGGCCGCCAACCCGCTGCGCTCGGTCGCCGGCGACGCGGCGGCCGTCGGCGACCTCGTCCGCACCGTCGAGGGGCCGGTCGTCCTCGTCGGCCACTCCTACGGCGGCATGGTGATCTCGAACGTCGACCCCGGCGCCGGGGAGATCGTCGGGCTCGTCTACGTGGCGGCGTTCGCGCCCGACGCGGGCGAGGACGCGACCGGCCTGTCGCTGCGGTTCCCGGGCAGCACGCTCGGCGCGGCGCTGCGGCCGACCCCGCACGCCGACGGCACCACCGACCTGACGATCGACCCGGCCCGCTTCCACGAGCAGTTCGCCGCCGACGTCCCCGCCGCGGTCGCCCGGCGGATGGCGGCGACGCAGCGGCCGGTCACCCAGGAGGCGCTGTCGGAGGCCTCCGGCGAGCCGCTCTGGAAGGACGTGCCGTCGTGGTTTGCCTTCGGCGAGGAGGACCGCAACATCCCGGCCGAGCTGGAGCGCTTCATGGCCGAGCGGGCGGGCGCGCTGCGCGTGGTCGGGATCGAGGGCGGCTCGCACGCGCTCTCGGTCTCCAACCCGCAGATGACGGCGGAGCTCATCCTCGAGGCGGCGGCGCTGCCGGCCGCGATCTGAGCCGGTGTCCGCCATGCGACGGCTCAGGGTCGAGAGCGTCAGCGCCGAAGAGGCGTCCTACGGGGTCGCCGAGCTGTGGGACGAGGAGGCGATGGTCGCCTACACGGTCTACGAGGACGGCGTCCTCGCGCTGCGGGTCCCGCCGCGCCGCGACGGCAGGCCGGTGGAGATCGGCGTGCCGGAGCTGACCGCCGCGCTCGCCGAGGTCGACCGGCTGCTGGCCGCCCACTGAGGGTCGCGGTCACGGCCGCGGGCGGCGCCGCCGGAGGCGGTCGGAGCGCTCCGCTCGGCCTGATTCGGCGGCGCCAAGACCCGCTTGGAGCCGTCCGCGGACACGAGCACGACCCAGCTGCCCTCTCCGAAGGCTTCGTCGATCGTCAAATCCAGGTCGGGCGCGTCGACGTCGATGAAGGTAGCCTGATCGGGATACGGGGAGCGGCCGTCGAGGACCAGCTCGATGGCCTCGTCGAACGCTCTCGACGCCGGTGATCGCGTCCCGTCTCGATAAATCATCGTTCCCACCCTTCGATCATCTTCTGGTAGCCACTCTTCACGTCGTCGATTGCCGCGCGCATGCCTTCTCCGAGGCTACCGCTGTGAAACCGCTTTCCGGTTTGCTTTCCGCCGTCGCGCGTGTACCGGTGCAACTCGTTGTAGCCGTGCGCTCCGTCGTACACGCGAACGGTTCTTCGACATCCGGCCACTTTCACGAGGAGGATCACGGCGTAATCGGTGACCTCGCGTCCTTCCGTCTCGAAGCGGACCACCACGACAACGCGGTTGAAATCGTCGAGGATCTCTTCGTAGCGGGCCATCGGCCACCAAGGGCGCACGCGCGGCGATCTCTCCCCCCTCGGCGCGGCGGGAAGGGTCGGAGCGAGCGGGTTGTCGGGCGAGGGGTGGACGGCGTCGGCTCGATGTGCTTGAGTTCCGCCCTTGCCTAGTCCTCGGTTCTCGCGAGCCGGGGAGCGGGGGAACCACCGGCCGATCGGCCTGGGGCGAATCGTCGTTTGCGACGTAGCGCACGTTGAGCGCGAGCCCGTCAGCTCACCTCGCAGGCATGTCAACGATGGAACGAGGTCAAATGAACCCCCAGACGATTGCCCGGCGAGCCGGCCGGGGCGGTCGCCGACCCCTCGCGGTCCTGGCGGCAGCCGTGGTGCTGCTGGCACTGGCGGGCGCGAATTCCGCCGCCGCCGCGCCCGTGACCGGTGGCGCCGCCACGACCAGCGCGACCACCGCCGAAGCTCCCCCGGCCACCACGGAAGCGCCGAGCGCCGAAGCGCCACCGAGCGAAGCGCCCGCCACGACGGCCCCCGAACCGGTCGCGAAGCTGACCCGGGCGCAGATCAGGCGCCTGCAGCGCAAGCTCCACGTCACCCCGGACGGCGTCTTCGGCCCGCGGACCCGCGCCGCGATCCGCCGCTTCCAGGTCCGCCACCACCTGATCGCCGACGGCCGCCCGCACCTTAGCGTGCTGACCCTGCTGCGGATCCCGGTCGGGACGCCGGGCACGACCGCCGCGGCGATCCCGGCCCCGGCAAGCATCCAACCCGCGATCGAAGCCGCGCAGGCCGCGATCGGGACCCCCTATGAGTCGGGCGCCACCGGCCCGTCGTCCTTCGACTGCTCCGGGCTCATGGTCTACGCCTTCGCCCAGGCCGGAATCGCGCTCCCGCGCACGAGCTTCGCCCAGTTCGAAGTCGGCACCGAAGTCCCGCTGACCGAAATCCAGGCCGGTGACCTCGTCTTCTTCGACACCGACGGCCCCGGCGCCTCGCACGTCGGCATCGCCACCGGCCCGGAAACGGCGATCTCGGCGACCACCCACGGCGTGATGGAACATCCGCTGAGCACGGGCTACTGGGGCGAGCACCTGATCGGCGCCCGCAGGGTCGCCTGAGCTCAGCTCAGTGAAAGCGCTGGTTCGCCGGCACCGGCACGCGATGTGCCGGCGCCCGCCGCGCCGGCGCCTCGACGTCCTCGGTGTGGTGCACCTCATAGCTGCGCACCGCGTACATCACCTCACCGAGCAGCGACGCGTCGATCACGGCGAATCCGCCAATGACCATCGGTGAGACCATGCCCCGATCCTCCGCCCGTCCAGGGGAGGCGGCAAGGGGTTCTTTAAGGGCGTGACCATTTCGCCCCGCGCCCCGGTTTCGTCCGCCGGCGCGGGAAAATGAATCCGAGCGCCGGCTCGCCGCCTCCACCGCGGCCGACATGCAGCCGACCGGATACCGTCGGGGCGCTCGATCGCCACGCGGGCGACGCCCGCCCGGCCGAGTCGGGTGACCAGTTCGACCATCCCCTCCTCGTCGTGGGCGGGAGAGAAGCGGCCGCTCACCCGCCCCTCCTCGCTGATGCAGACCTCGTGGGCC
>DASZUW010000042.1:0-1585 GCA_035547475.1 Solirubrobacterales bacterium | reverse complement strand
CCCCATGAGGCGCCCCAGGACGGGCCTGCGGCATCCCGAAGCGCTGTGGACGGCCCGAGCCCGACCCCCTACGCCGCCACCGTGAACTCCACCCGCCGCACGTCTCCCAAGGGCATCTGGAGAAACCGCGTCGCCACCTCGCCGAACGAGGAGACCGGGCCGGTGCAGAGGAATTCGTAGGTTCCCTCCTCGTCGCGCTGCTGGGAGAGGTCGGAGGCCTCCAGTGTCCGCTGGACGGCCGCGGCCACGGCGTGGCCGCCGCTCACCAGCCGCACGTTGCGGCCGAGGATGCGCTGGAGCATCGGCGCCACCAGCGGGTAGTGGGTGCAGCCGAGGATGAGGGTGTCGACGCCGGCGTCGCGGAGCGGCGCGCAGTAGCCGCGCGCCATCGTCATCGTCTCCTCGTCGAAGAGCGACCCATCCTGGATGAAGGGCGCGAGGCGCGGCGCCGCCACCTCGATCACGTCGAGGCCGCGCCCCTGGGATTCGAGCGCCCGCCGGTAGGCGCCGCTCTCGACCGTGTTCGTGGTCGCCAGCACGCCGACGCGGGCGTTGTCGGTGATCGCCGCGGCGATCTCGGCCTGCGGCTCGACCACCGGCACGACCCCCACCCCGTGCTCGGCGGCGACCTCGCGCACGACGTCCTCGCCGATCGCCGTCGCCGTGTTGCAGGCGATCACCACGAGCTTCACACCCCGCTCCAGCAGCTTCTCGGTGATCAGGCGGATGCGCGCCCGCAGCTCCTCGGGGTCGCGCGACCCGTACGGGAACCAGGCGGTGTCGCCGAGGTAGACGTAGTCCTCCTGCGGCAGGGCGACCAGGCACTCGTGCAGGACGGTGAGGCCACCGACGCCGGAGTCGAACATCGCGACCGGCAGCGCGGCGTCGGTCACATGAACGGCTTGTAGACCATGAAGAACACGGTCACCACGACGAGCAGCCCGGTCGCCGCCCCGACCTGGCCGACCACGCGGCTGCGCTCCTCGAACTCGGCGCTCAGCGTGTCGCCGGCGGCGAGGTCACGCTCGGCGATCTCCTGCAGCCGCGCGGTCTGCGGCGCGAAGAAGCCGTGCTGGACCCCGAACAGGGCGATGATCGCGATGAAGCCCCAGACGATGAAGAAGTTGCTGCCGTCCCAGACGCTGCTCGAGTCGGCCAGCAGGACGATTCCCGCGATCAGCAGGATGACGAGGCCCGGATTGACCAGGAAGCGATCGACGCGGCGCACGCCTTCGAGCAGCGCGGGGGCGGCCCGCGGGTACTTCGGCAGCACGGAGAAGAAGACCCCGTAGCCGAAGGTCGGGCCGATCGCCACCACCACGGCGATGATGTGGAAGAAGAGGGCGACCTTGTAGCCGCCGTCGTAGATGGCGCCGAAGTCGAGCATCGCGGCAGACACTAGCGGGGACGTCGGAGCAAAAGCGCGGCCCAGTCGCCCATCTGGCGGCGATCTTGCTCGGCGAAGCCGGCGGGGGCGAATGCGGCGGCGACTTCGTCGAGCTCGCCCGGAAGGATTCCGGAAAGGACCAAGGTTTGTGGGGCGACCTCGTCGGGGGGACCCTCCGGAACAACAGCGGGCAGGTTC
>DASZUW010000041.1:0-4756 GCA_035547475.1 Solirubrobacterales bacterium | reverse complement strand
CCGCGGCAGCCGCAGGCCGCCCTGCGCCCTCACCCGTCCCACGCCGGCCCCATAGTTCGGCCAGCGAACCATTGCTGCTAGCCTGGGCGCAATGGTTCGACGGGCGAACGAAACTCGGAGGCAGGCGGTGCGGGCGCTCGCGCGGATGGCAAGGCAGCTCGAACGGTCCTCGGGGGAGCTGAACCTCGCGCACTATCGGGTCCTGGCCGCGGTTGCGGATGGGGACGAGCGGGCGTCGATGGTGGCGGAGAGGTTGGCGCTCGGCAAGCCGACGGTGAGCGCGTCCGTGGAGTCGCTGACGAGGCGGGGGCTGCTCTCGCGCGAGGACTCCGCCGACGACCGCCGGGCCGCGACGCTGGCGTTGACCCCGGCCGGGGAGGCGGCGCTCGCCGCGGTCGAGGAGGAGATGCTCGCTCGCCTCGACCTTCTGTGCGCGCGGACCCCGGATCCCGCGGGGGTGGTCGAGTCGCTCGCCCGCCTCGGCGAGGCGCTGGACAAGGTCGCGGCCGAGCGGCTCGCCGCCCGCAAGGCGAAGCGGGCCGCGGGGAAGGGCGCTTGAGCGGCGGCGCGCCGACCGCGGCCGCCGAGACCCGCACCCCCGGCTGGCTGCGCCGCCTCGGCGGCTACGTCCTGCGCCACCGCCGCGACGTCGCCATCGCCTTTTCCGCCGCCGTCCTCGGCGCCGCCTGCCAGGCGGGCGCGCCGCTGCTCGAGCGCCAGATCGTCGACGGCGTCATCATCGAAGGCTCCGAACCGCTCCTGCCCTGGCTGCTCGCGCTCCTGGCGGTCGCGATCGGCGCCTTCGTCGGCGCCAACCAGCGCCGTTACCGCGGCGGCAAGGTCGCGCTCGAGGTCCAGTACGACCTCCGCAACGAGATGCAGGCGCACCTGCAGAAGATGGACTTCGCCGCGCTCGACCGGATGCCGACCGGCCAGCTCGTCGCCCGCGCGAGCTCCGACACGACCCTCGTCCAGGGCCTCCTCATGTTCATCCCGATGATGAGCGGCAACGTCCTGATGCTGCTCCTGTCGCTCGGCGTGATGCTCTGGCTCTCGCCGCCGCTGGCGCTGGTCAGCCTGATCATCGCGCCCGCCCTGCTCGTCGTCAGCTACCGGATGCGGACGCGCATCTTCCCCGCCACCTGGGACGCGCAGCAGCGCGAAGGCGAGGTGATCGGGCTCGTCGACGAGGCGGTCGGCGGCGTGCGCGTCGTCAAGGCGTTCGGCCAGGAACGGCGCGAGCTGGAGCGCGTCGCCGCCGCCTCCGAGGACCTCTACGGCTCCCAGATGCGCGCGGTGCGCCTCACCTCCCGCTACCAGCCGCTGCTGCAGGCGATCCCCTCCTTCGGCCAGGTCGCGATCCTCGCCTTCGGCGGCTGGCTCGCCCTGCGCGGGTCGATCAGCCTCGGCACCTTCCTCGCCTTCACCACCTACGTCGGGCAGCTCGTCGCGCCGACGCGCCAGCTCGCCGGGCTGATGGCGATCGGCCAGCAGGCGCGCGCCGGCGTCGAGCGCATCTTCCAGCTGCTCGACCTCGCCCCCGGCATCGCCGACGCCCCCGACGCGGTCGAGCTCGGCCCGCTCGCCGGCGACGTCCACTTCGACGACGTCCACTTCGGCTACGACGAGCGGCGGGCGGTCCTGCGCGGCCTCGACCTCCACGTGAAGGCGGGGGAGCGGGTCGCGATCGTCGGCCCGAGCGGCAGCGGGAAGACGACCGCCACCCTCCTCGTCTCGCGCTTCTACGAGCCCGACCGCGGCGCGGTGCGCGTCGACGGCCACGACGTCCGCGCGGTCACCCTGCACGGCCTGCGCGGCCAGGTCGGCGTCGTCTTCGAGGAGGCGTTCCTCTTCTCAGACAGCGTGCGGGCGAACATCGCCTACGGGCGGCCGGGGGCGAGCGACGCCGAGATCGAGGCCGCCGCCCGCGTCGCCCAGGCGCACGACTTCATCACGGCACTGCCACGCGGCTACGACAGCGTCGTCGGCGAGCGCGGCCTGACGCTCTCCGGCGGCCAGCGCCAGCGGATCGCGCTGGCGCGCGCCGTGCTGCAGGACCCCCGCATCCTGATCCTCGACGACGCGACGAGCGCCGTCGACGCCCGCACCGAGGAGGCGATCAACGAGGGCCTGCGCACGGTGCTCGCCGGGCGCACGACGCTGCTCGTCGCCCACCGCCGCTCGACGCTGCACCTCGCCGACCGCGTCGTCGTCCTCGACGAGGGCCGCGTCATCGACGAAGGCACCCACGCGGAGCTGGCCCGGCGCTCCGCCGTCTACCGCGGCCTCCTGACCGGGCTCGACGAGGACGTCGCCGAGGCGGTCGAGGGCCGGGTCGAGGCGCTGAGCGCGCGGGCGGGCATCACGAGCTCGGCGTGGCGGCACGCTCCCGCTCGGACCTCGACCTCGACCGCGGCCACGCGCAGCTTCGGCGCCCCCAACCTCGGCGGCGGGCTCGGCAAACCGGGCGGCGTGCGCGGAGGCGCGATGGGCAAAAGCCTCGCCCCGACGCCGCAGCTCCTCGCCCAGGTGGCGAAGCTGCGCCCGATCCGCGACCGCGCGAACGTCGACCTCGACCGCGAGGCGCGCCACCAGCGCGGCTTCACCCTGCGCAAGCTCCTGCGCGAGTTCCGCGCGCCGCTCCTCCTCGGCCTGGTGCTCGTCGTCCTCGACGCGCTCGCCGGACTCGCCGGGCCGGTGCTGGTCAAGGACGGCATCGACGAAGGGGTCGCCGCCGGCTCGCGGGCCGCCCTCTTCACCGCCTCGGCGATCTTCGCCTTCGTCACCCTCGCCGACCTGATCGACGAGGTGGGGGAGACCTTCGTCACCGGCCGCACCGCGCAGCGGGTGATGCTGTCGCTGCGGATCCGCATCTGGGCGCAGCTCCAACGCCTCGGCCTCGACTATTACGAGCGCGAGATGGCGGGCCGGATCATGACCCGGATGACGACCGACGTCGACCAGTTCGAAGCGCTGATCGAGAACGGCCTGCTCTCGGCGCTCGTCGCCTTCGCCACCTTCTTCGGGGTCGGCGTGGCGCTCCTCGTCCTCGACCTCGAGCTCGGCCTGGCGACGCTCGCGGTGGTCGTCCCGCTGGCGTTCGCGACCGTCGCTTTCCGCCGCCGCTCGGCGGTCCTCTACGACCAGGCCCGCGACCGCATCGCGATCGTCAACGCCGACTTCCAGGAGAGCCTCTCTGGCGTGCGCGAGGCGCAGGCCGCGGTCCACGAGGCGGAGACCGAGCGCCGCTTCCGCCGCCTCGGCGACGATTATCTCGAGGCGCGCGTCGGCGCCCAGCGCCTGGTCGCGACCTACTTCCCCTTCGTCCAGTTCCTCTCCTCGCTGGCCGACGTGATCGTGCTCGCGCTCGGCGCCCAGATGATCCACGAAGGGCGCCTGACGACCGGCGTCCTGATCGCCTTCATCCTCTACGTCGACCTGTTCTTCAGCCCGATCCAGCAGCTCTCGCAGGTGTTCGACTCCTGGCAGCAGACGCGGATCTCGGTGGCGCGGATCGACGAGCTGATGGGGTTGGAGACGACGACCCCGACGCCCGCGGCGCCGAGCGCCGCCGCCGCGGTGCGCGGCCCGGCCGACGCGCGCCTTGGCGCGCCGCCGGAGGAACTCCTCGCCGCCAAGGCCCCGGAGGCCCTGCGCGGGGTCGACCTCGGGATCGAGGCGGGGGAGACGGTCGCGCTCGTCGGCGAGACCGGTGCGGGGAAGTCGACCATGATCAAGCTCCTGGCTCGCTTCTACGACCCCGACGCGGGGCGCGTCCTCGTCGACGACCACGACCTCCGCGACCTCGACCTGCCCGCCTACCGCCACCGCCTCGGCTACGTCCCCCAGGAGGCCTTCCTCTTCACCGGCACGATCCGCGACAACATCGCCTACGGGCGCCCGCAGGCGAGCGACGCCGAGGTCGAGGCGGCGGCCCGCGCGGTCGGCGCCCACGACTTCATCGCCGCCCTCGCCGGCGGCTACCGCCACCAGGTCGCCGAGCGCGGCCGCTCCCTCTCGGCGGGCGAGCGCCAGCTGATCGCCCTCGCCCGCGCCGAGCTGATCGACCCCGCGATCCACCTCCTCGACGAGGCGACCTCGAACCTCGACCTCGCCAACGAGGCCCGCGTCGTCGCCGCGATGCAACGCCTCTCCGCCGAGCGCACCACGGTCGTCATCGCCCACCGCCTCCAGACCGCTCGGACCGCCGACCGCATCGTCCTCCTCGACGCCGGCCGCATCGCCGAGGTCGGCACCCACGCCGAGCTCCTCGCCCGCGGCGGCCACTACGCCGCGATGTGGCGCGCCTTCGAGGCCCTCTCCGACACCCCCGCCGCCGCCTGAGCGTCGACGGGCCGAAAACTCAAGCCATAGTTGAGTTTTCGGCCCATCAACATTCGGGGCTAGGATCGCGGCGTGGAGCAGCGGGTAAGCCTGATCACGCTCGGGGTCGCCGACGTCGGTGCCGCGCGGCGGTTCTACGAGGCGCTCGGGTGGGAGTGCAAGGAAGTGGAGGAGACCGTGTTCGTCCAGGCGGGCGGGTCGGCGGTCGTCCTCTGGGGGCGGGAGAAGCTCGCCGACGACGCCGGGGTGGAGGACGCGCGGGCGGACGGGTTCGGCGGCATCGCGCTGGCGCAGAACGTGCGCTCGCGGGAGGAGGTCGACGAGGTCGTCGCCGCGGCGGAGGCGGCGGGCGCGACGGTCACGAAACCGGCCGCCGAGACCTTCTACGGCGGCTACGCCGCGTACTTCGCCG
>DASZUW010000040.1:0-2227 GCA_035547475.1 Solirubrobacterales bacterium | reverse complement strand
CTCCCCGTCCGGGGTCGGCCCGGCAACCGCGGCAGCCGCAGGCCCCCTGCGCCCTCAGAAAGGCGCCCGCTCCCGCACGCCCTGCGCCAAGCCCTTCAGCCCGCTCGCCTCCTGCCTCCCGCGCCGGCGGAGCTCGAAGAGGACCAGGGCGCCGGTCGCCACGCCGCCGACGCCGACCGCCACGACCGGGCGGACCCAGTTGCGGGGTTCGCGGAGGGCGCGCATCTCGGAGTCGGAGAGCTCCTCGGCCCAGTCGGAGAGCTCGGTCGCGGCCGCGGCCGAGAGGGCGGTGAAGGTGTCCTCGATCCGTCCCGAGAGGCGCTCGGGCGGCTCGATCGGTCGCAATACGTCACCCAGGAGCGCCTCCACGTCCCAGGTGGTCTCCCCCGGTTCAGCCATCGTCACTTCCCCCCTCCATCTCCTCCTGGAGCTGTTTGATCGCCCTGTGGATCAAGACCTTGGTCGCGCCGTCGGACCGACCGAGCGCGCGGGCGATCTCGCGGTTGTCCATGCCGAGGGCGAAGCGCATGATCAGCGCCTCGCGGCGGTCGTCGGAGAGGCGGTCGAGGTTGGCCATCACCTGCCGCAACTCCTCCCGCCCGGCGACCAGGTCCTCGGTGTCGTGGCGCGTCGCGATCGGGTCGGCGCTGTCCAGCGGCGTCTGCGGCCGGCGCGAGCGGTCGCGGTAGTAGTTCGACGCCAGGTTGTGGGCGATCCGGATCAGCCAAGGCCGCAGCGGCCGGCCGTCGGACTCGCGCCGCGCCCGGTCGAAGTGCCGGTAGGCCTGCAGGAACGCCTGCTCGGTGAGGTCCTCGGCGTCGTGGTGGTTGCCCACCCGGTAGTAGGCGTAGGAGTAGACGTCGCGCAGGTGGGCGCGGTAGAAGGCCTCGAAGGCGCGGTCGAGCTCCGCCTTGCGCGCCGGAGCCAGTTCGGCAGGCTCGACGTTCTCCTCGGGGCCGTTCACCGACCCAGATTAGTCGAGCGTCGGCGCGTCCCGTCCACGTCATGCAGCCTGCCTCGCCCGCTCGGCGCTGCGCAGCCCGGCCACCCAGTCCTCGCAGGCGACCTCGCCGCGGATCAGTTTCGCCAGGCCCTCGAGCGCCGCGCCGCGGACGCCGGAGGCGGCGATCGCGTCGGCGAGCAGCGGCGTCGTGTCGAGCCCCTCGGAGGTCTGCCCGATCAGCGCCGGGATGTCCTCCGCCGGCGTCCCCGCGCCGAGCAGCTCGCCCGCGCGCCGGTTGCGCCCGGTCGGCGCCAGCATCGACGCGGTCAGGTCGCCGACCCCGGCGAGCCCGGCGAAGGTCTCCGGATCGGCGCCGCGCGCCACCCCGCAGGCGATGCACTCGCGCCAGATCTCGGCGACCGCGATCCCCGCCGCGTTCAGCCCGTGCGGCTCGGCCGCGGCGGCCGCCAGCGCGGCCGCGTTCTTGGCGGCGCCCGCCATCTCCACCCCGACCACGTCGGCGGTGCGCTCGCAGACCAGCCCGGCCCGGTCGAAGACCGCGCCGAGCTGGGCGCGCAGGTCGGGATCGCCGGAGCCGAGCACGAGCGCCGCCGACCCGGAGACCGCCTCCGCGGCGTGCGCCGGGCCGCCGAGCGAGGCGAGCGCCCGTGCCCGCACCCGTTCGCCGACGTACTCGGAGGGCAGCTCGCCCTGCGGCGCGATCAGGCCCTTGGTCAGCAGCAGGATCGAGGAGCGTTCGCCCGCCCGGTCGGCGATCGAGCCGACCGCCGCGGGCAGCGACTTGGACGGGATCGCGAGCACGATCAGGTCGAGCCCGGCCAGCTCGATCGCGCTCGCGGGGCGGACGTCGATCGACTCCGGCAACGGGACGCCCGGGAGGTAGCGCGCGTTCTCGCCGACCTCGATCAGCTCCTGCGCGCCCGTCGCCGTGCGCGCGCCGAGCTGCACCTCGAGCCCGCCGCGGGCGAGCAGCACGGCCACCGCCGTCCCCCAGCTGCCCGCCCCGATCACGGCGGCGCGCCGCATCGGCGGCAGTCCCCCCAGGTCTTCCCACTGCAACAGGACGTTCGGCCAGATCCGCGTCGTCACCGTTTCGGCGAGCTGCTGGGAGGGCTCGGCGGAGCGTGGGATCGTCATCGCCCGCCCGCAACGGACCTTTACCTTGCGCGGGCGGATGCGCCAGCCGCGGCGCTCCTCTTCGGTGGCGATCACCGCGGTCGGCAGGACCGGCGCGCCGGTCTGCAGCGCCAGGCGGCCGACGCC
>DASZUW010000039.1:0-24649 GCA_035547475.1 Solirubrobacterales bacterium | reverse complement strand
TCGACCGCGTCCGCGCCAATGAGTCGGCCGGCCTGCCGCCGCACGGCAAGGCGGAAGTCCAGGGCGCGAGCGAGGCGATCCGCCGGGAGGCCGGTCTGCCGGTCGAGGCGCCCGAGCATCGGTGGCGGGCCCGGTCGGCGGGCAGGGATCCGGCGAGCCCGGAGGGCCGCGAGGCGATCGCCGCCGGCGTCGCGGAGGCGCGCTCGGCGGCCGGCGACCTCGCGGCAACGCGCCTCGAGCAGGTCGACCTCCATCGCCCCGTGCGCAGCAACGGTGACCAGCGCCGGGCGACGAGCGGCCTGCGCCGGGAGCGCCCGTCCGGCGCGGACGCCGGCGACCGGACCCCGGGCGCGGCCGAGGACCGGCGCCCGCCGGCCGGCGACTCCGCCGCCGCGGTCGAAGAGCCCGAGATCCCCAGGCCGCGGCGGCGCTCGCGGGTCCGCGACTGGCTCAGCAGGTGAGCTGGATGGAGCCCGGAGACCGACGACGCAAGGCGCTCTTCGCGCTCGCCCTCTCGGTCCTGATCGCCTGGGGCGTGGCGGTGGCGCTGCTCGGCTCCGGCGCTGTGGCGGGTCCGGAGGGGGGCGCCGGCGCCGGGGCGCGGTCGACCGTGACGATGCCCGCGGGACGCCGGGCGCTCACCCGGGTACGGACGGGAGCCGCCGGGCGGGCGCTCGAGTTCCTCGCCGCATACCTTCGCTACGAGCGGGGGGCATCGGGCGCCGCCGACCGGCGGACCCTCGCCCGCCTCAGCACCCCCGCCTTCGGCAGTCAGCTCCTGCGGGAGCCGGTGGGGATGCCGGCCGCGGGGGCTCCGCCGCCCGAATGGGTGTCGCGGCCGATGGGGGTTCGGGTCGCCATCTTCGACGGTCGCCAGGCCCTCCTGGTCGGCGTCGTGGTCGTCGGGACCGGGGGCTCCCACGTCCTGACGCCGACCCTGGTGTGGGCGGTGGGCGGCTGGGTCGTCGCGGGGATCGGCGAATGAACCGAGAGCCCTCACCGCTCGCCCGCTACCTGCGCGGCCGCATCGCGCGCCGGGTGATCGCCCGGGTCGGGATGGCGAAGCTCGCGATACTCGGGGCCGCCGTCCTCGCCTGCCTCCTCGTCTTCCTGGTCTGCCTGGCGGCGATCGTCGGCGCGAGCGCGCCGGCCGAAGGCGGGGAAGCGGGCGGTTGCACCACGCTGGAACCGGAAGGCGCCAACAGCCCTCCCGACCGGCTGCTGCCGGTCTACTCCGCCGCAGCCCAGAGATACGAACTGGGACCGAGGGGCGCCGGGATCCTGGCGGCGATCAACTTCGTCGAGTCCGAATACGGTGAATCGACGCTGCCCGGGGTGCGCTCCGGGACCAACTTCGCGGGTGCCGAGGGGCCGATGCAGTTCCTCGCGTCGAGTTGGGAAGCCTACGGAGTCGACGGAAACGGCGACGGGGTGAAGGACCCCTACAACGCGGAAGACGCGATCTTCGCCGCCGCGCATCTCCTCCACGTCGACGGCGCTCCGGGCGACTGGTACGGCGCCATCTTCGACTACAACCACGCCGACTGGTACGTGCGGAAGGTCGAACGGATCGCCGCCGGCTTCGGCACGACCGAATGCGCCCCGGAGCCGGCAGGGATCGGACCCCTCCCGAGCGCGCCGGTCGCGCGTCTCCTCTACGTCGCCCGGTGGATCGAATCGCAGAACATCCCCTACTGCTGGGGTGGCGGCCACAGGAGCGAACCCGGACCTTCGACCGGCAGCTACTGCTGGACGGCGGAGGGCGAACAGGTCTTCGGCAGCGCTACGCAGGGCCTCGACTGCTCGGGGGCGGTGCGCTGGTTGCTGGTGCTGGCCGGCTATCCCGACCCCGGTGCGATCGCCTCCGGGCAGTTCTCCACGGCCTTCCCGGCCGGTCCCGGGGCCGAGGTGACGATCTGGTCGAACGCCGAACACGTCTTCATCGACATCGACGGCCGGACCTGGGGGACCTCGGGATCGAACTTCGCCAGCGGACCCGGTTTCGCCGAACACACGACCGAAGGCTTCCTGCCGAGTCATCCGGAGGGGCTGTGAGGTCCGGGCGCCGCAGCCGCCGTGCGGATCGGGGTGGAGCCCGATGAGCGCGGCCGCACGGAACACATGGCTGGCCGTGGCGGCGACGGTCGCGGCGGTGGCCCTGATCGTCGGGCTGCTGAGCCTGCATCGTCCGCTCAGCTCGGTGCCAGCCGGCGGCGGCGCCGGCGCCGCGGCGCCGGCCAGCGGGGCGCGGTTCGCCCGTCCGGCGCCGATCGGGGCGGCGGACCCGACCGGCGCGGGCGAGGAGGTCCCGGAACCGAAGCTGGGCGCTCCCGATGCGCCGCACGACCTGCTCGGCGGAGTGTGGTCGGTCCTACGCTGGCCCCTCCTGGCTCTCCTCCTCGTGGCCTGCGCGATCGGCACCACCCGGACCCGGGCGCGGCGCGGGCGGGTCATGCAGCGGGTGCTGATCACCCCGGGCCGCTCATCGGAGGCGTCTCCCGCACAGGTGGCGGGCCTGGTCGAGGCGCTGACGCGGATCACGCGCGAGCGCTGGTGGGTGCGGCTGGTCCGGGGCTCGCCCCCGGCCGCGACCCTGGAGCTGATCAGCGGGGCACGCCCCGGCGGCGCCGCCGAGCAGCGGATCGGGATCGCCGTGCCGAAGGTGGAGGGGACGCTCGAGGCCCTGCGCGGCGCATTGGCGAGCCGCTACCCCGACGCGGAGGTGAGCCCGGTCGGCGAGGAGGCCGCCGACGCGCTGCGGGGCTGGCTGCGGGAGGTGGTGCGGCTGAAGAAGGCAAAGCCCTTCTCCCGGCCCCTCGACCGCCCGCCGGAGCGCAGCCTCACGAGCACTGAGCCCTACCAGGAGGCGGCGATCGACGCCCTGCTCGCGGTGATGGCCGAGGTCGGCGAGCGGGTGCTGGTGCAGATCACGATCTCGCCCGTCCCCGACCGCTTCCAGCGGGCGGCGCGGGGCCTCTCGGTGCAGCGCCGGACGCTGGCCCGGGAGGCGCCGCCACCCGACGCCGTGCAGCAGCGTGAGGAACGCTCCTCGACGGAGGCCGTCGTCTTCCGTCCCCTCTGCTTCTGCGACATCCGCGTCGGCGCCGAGAGCTACCGGGCGGCGCGCCAGGTCGCCGGCGCGATCGAGGGCGAGGCGGTGGGCGGCGAGAACGAACTGCGGCAGCGCCGCCCGGCGCTGCGACGCGCCTTGTATAAGGAGCGACTGGCGCGGGCGGAGTCGAACCCGCTGCCGTGCTGGTGGCGGGGCGTCTACTCGAGCCTCGAGATCGCGGCGCTCTGGCAGATCCCGACGGCCTACTCGAAGAACGTCGCGGTCGAACGCTCGAGCGTGCCGCAGCTGGCGACGCCCCCCGAGGTCTACCGCCCGCGCGAGGAGCGCAAGGCGATCGCCACCGACCTGCGGGGCAACTTCGTCGGCGTGCGTCCCGGCGACTGGAAGTACGGGTTCCAGGTGAGCGGCGCGGCCGGCGGCGGCAAGACCTCGGTGCTGGCCCGCGTCGGCGCGGTGCGGGCGGTCGAGCCGAACACGGCGCTGGTCGTCCTCGACCCGAAGGGCGAGCTCGCCGAAGCGATCGCCGCCACGGTCCCCGCCTGGCGCACGGTCCGCTTCCTCGATGTCGCCCGACCCCTCTTCGGGCTCGCCCTGGAGACGCCCGAGCGCGACCTCGCGGTCGAGGCCGAGATCTTCTCGGAGGCTATGGTCGACGTCAGCAGGACCGAGGAAGGTGACAGCCAGGCCCTGAACGCCTCCCAGCGCTCGTTCAAAATGGCGCGCGGAGCGACCCTCGCCCTGGAGCAGGATCCGACCTTCTGGCACACGGCCCGCTGGCTCGCTTCCGACGACGACGCGGCCGAGTGGCGGGCGAAGAAGATCGCGAGGCTGGCGGGCGATCCGCGGTGGCACACGGTCTGGGACCACTTCGCGCGGATCCTGCCGGCACAGCTGCAGAAATCCCCGAGCCAGGCGGTGATGCGCCTCGAGGCCCCCTACAACAAGATCCAGACCCTGCTCGGCGATGAGCGGCTGAACGCGGTGCTGCACCACCCGGTCAGGGTCAGCCTGGCCGAGATGATCCGCAAACGGGAGCTCCTGCTGATCGCCGGGCGTGCCCCCGACCACCCGGACGCGCTCGTCTTCCTGAAGTTCGCGGTGCAGGTCCTCCACCGGGCGATCCTCGCCCAGCAGGCACTCCCCGAGGAGGAGCGGGCACGGGTGGCGGCGATCATCGACGACGCCGGCAACCTCTTCACCCCGACGATCGCGCGGATGATGGAGAACGACCGCTCGGCGGGGCTCGACCTCGCGCTCGGCTGGCAACACGGCGGCCAGATGACGCCCGAACTCGCCGAGGCGGTCGACGCCCTCTGCAACTCGCGGGTCTACCTGCGCTCGGCCGAGCAGGACGCCCTGCGGGCGGTGAACCGGCTGAACCCGGCCTATGAGGCGAGGGTCTCGGGTGGCCTCGGGGACCTGAAGCGCACCCGGGTCGAGGTCAACCAGCTGACCGGCCTGGAGATGAAACACGGGGTTGCGGTGCTGCAGGCCGGCGAGCGCCTCTCGAGCTCGTTCACCGTGAAGACGATCCCCTGGGCGCGCGTCCCGCAGAAACTGGCGCAGTTCGAGGCCCGGGTGCGAGCGGAAGGGGGCTATGACCCGGAGGTGATCGCCCCGCCCCGGGAGCTGACCGGTCGCGGGGAGAACGAGGATGTGCGCGACGTCGGCGGGGAGGGCGAGTCCGTCGACGCGCCGGAGGTCGAGGCGCCGAGGGCGGACCCTGTCGTGGAGCCCGCCCGCAAGCCCGTGGGGGTCGCCCGAGGACTGGCCCCCACCCCGAGCCCCACGGCCGAGGGGACCGCGTCGCGACCGGGATCGGATGCGCCGCGCGAGCCGCGCCCGGCGACCGCGGGGGAGGGCGGGACCGCCTCGCGGTCGGTCCGTCGGGGCCGCCGGCAGGCCGAGGTCGGGAAGCTGGGGAGCCCCACCGACAAACCATTGAGCGCGGGCTACCAGGAAGTCGAGCTGCTGCGCGAGCAGGCCGCCGCGATCACCTGGGAGAAACCGAAGGTCGAGCCGCCCCAGATCCGGCACAAGGCGCCGAACGCCGAGCAGCGGGCGATCGTCGAGGCCCTGTATGAACTCCGCGTCCTAAGCGCAGGCCAGATCCGGCGCGAGTTCCTGATCTCCGCCGGAGAGCGCCAGGTGCGCCGCGAGCTCGCGGCGTTGGTGACTCGGCGGATGGTCGGGCGGGGTGAGCTCGGACTGCGGAAGGCCCGCGGCAGGGGCAAGCGCTTCTACGTGTTGGAGAGCGAGGGGTTCGCGCTGCTGCGCGACGCGCCGGACCATCCGGCATCGGGGAGCTGGCGGGCGCCGGAGCTGCGAAGCGGCCAACACGTCGTCCACGACCTGGCGCGGAACGAGTGGCTGTGGGCGTTCCGCTCGCTCGCGCCCCGCCAGCTCGCGGGCTGGCGGGGCCCGCGCGCCGGAAAGGTGGAGGTCCCCCTGGTGAAGGCGGGGCCCGGCCCGGCCCGGCCCCTGGGTCCCAACGACCTCCGTGAGAACGCGCCCGTCGACTTCGGCGGTGAGCAGTTCGCGAACGCCGTCCCCGACCTCACCCTGGAGCTGCTGCTGAAGCGACCGAGCGGCGAGGCCGTCGAGACCGACCTGCTGGTCGAGATGGAATGGGGCAACAACGACGAGACCGTGCGCCAGAAGGCGATCGCCTACGACGGCCTCCTGACCGGCTGGTGGCGGTCACATCCCCGCTACGCGGAGCTCGGCCGACCGCCGATCGTCTTCTTCGTCGTGCCCGACGAGCGCCGCGCGCTGCGGTTCGTCGAGCTGCTCGACGAGGCGCTGTCGAGCCACCTCGTCGGCGCGGCGCAGACCCAGACCCGCGAGCAGCGCCATGAGGGGGTGACCCCGCAGCCGAAGAAGCTCTATCTCGGTCGGCGCAACGTCTTCGTCGCCGTCGCCCGCGACCTGCACCAGCGCACCCTGAGGGCGTGGCGGGTCCCCGCCGAACCCCCGGCCGAGCGGATCCGGGCCGCGCGGAACGCGCGGGAGCGGCGCGGCGCGGGCAAACCGGTACCCCGGCCCTTCATGCTGATCGATCCCCGCGACCTGGTCGACCCGGCCACCTGAGAGGGAGGACGATGGGAAACGAGAGTTCGAGGCCATGGCGGCCCGGCAGGTGGGGTGGCCGTCGGTACCCAGGGTCGGCCGGAACCCCGCGGACGGAGGGAAGGGGCGCCGGGCAGCGGTTCCCGATCTCCCCGCGGGCCCCGCGCGCGCCGGCCATCGGGGTGGTCGAACGCGGTCTCCTGCAGGCCGAGGAGAAATACCTGGTCGAGCCCGGGGCGACCCTGGGGACCTGGTTCGCCCGGGTCGAGGAGACCATCTGCGTCGCCGCACGGGTCACCGTCCTGCGGATCGAAGAAGGGCGCACCCTGGAGGGGGTCGGGGTCGCGGCCGAGCAGCGCGGCCTGCTGGCCGACATCTGCGCGGAGGCGATCCGCGCGGCCGCGGTGATCTGGTCTCCCGGTCCCTCGCCCCAGGTTCGCGCGGAACTCCTGAACGTCGTCTCGGAGGCCGCGGCCGAGCGCCCGATGGCGGGGTTCGGCGATGTCCTCGTCGCCCTGGCGCGATGTTCCGCGGCCCTCGAGCCGCTCGCCAACGGTCTGCGCGAGGTCGACCTCCCGATGGGCGAGCCGACCGACAGGGCGACCGTCGGCGACTGTTTCCTCGAGCTCGCCGCCGAGGCGTTCGGATATGTCCATGTCATGTGTTGAGGAGACGAGCGGCGTGCGGACGATGGGGCCACGCGCCTTGCGGCCCGAGCGGGGTAGGGGATGGCGGGCGGACACACCCTGAACATCAAGCAGGGGCCGGGTCCACGGGATCCTCGACATCCGAGTCGGATCCGCGCGGGCCAGGTCTTCTTCCCCCGGACCGGGCGGCGCCGTCGAAGACTCACGGTGAAGGCCGTGGAAGGGGAGTGGGTACGGGTCAGGCTCGATGACCGATCCGAGCGCAGGGTTGCGCTTGACAGCCTCCTCGCCGTCGACGGATCGGGCACCGGGGCGCGCTACCGCTTCCAGGGTTGGAAGCACCGACCGCGTGGTTACAGGACCGCGATCAGGGTGGTCGCGGTGGACCCCGTCGCCGCCCGCTGTCGTCTCGTCCTTCCGGAATGGGACGCGGCGGCGGAGGTGGAGGAACTTCTGTCGGCGTTGCCCGGCCCGATGCGGGCCATCGGTGCCACCGGCTCGTGCGTGGCGAACCTCGCGTCCCCCAGTGCCGCCGGCCTCGGCATCCACTCCTGTCGTGCGACCAAGGTGCGTAACCTCTCGCGCCCGCCGCTCGGAATCCACCCCGAAGTCGTCGCAGAGGGACAAGAATTCCGCCGCCGGGAGGACGGCGCGACCTTTCGCATAGTCGAGGCCGATCCCGGCTCGCCCACGGTGGTCGCCTGGAGCGGGCGGCGGCGGGTCAGGCTGACCCGCACGCGGCTGCTGGCCCGCCGCGACGACGGTGGGGGCCGCGACTATCGGTACCTCGGAGGTGGGGTGGGGCAGGCCCGTCGGCGACGCCAGACGCGACCGGAGCGATGAGCCGCGGCGCGGCGCGGGATGAGGTTCGTCGGACGTCTGCGACCTCTGCACCGACTGTTCCTTCGGCGCGGCGGCTTTCGATCGGGACCGGCGCGCCGCCCGGTGGGTGACAGTGGTGTGTGCGAGACTGCCGTCCGTCTTCGACACAGTGTGGAAAACGACACGGGAGGAAAGATGCCCAGGAGTACCACCGACGTCCTCGACGAGGCGCGTGAGCTGGTCGAGCGACGCCTTGCCGATCTCGACGAGGAGCGCCGCCGGCTCGAGCGAGCCCTCACGGAGCTCGGAGGCAAGGCGACGAAGCGGCGTCCCGGTCGTCCGCGCGGCGGCGCCTCCAAAGCGAAAGCGTCCGGAGTGCCGAAAAAACGCCGTCGCCGTCAAGGTGGCACGCGCACCGATCAGGCCGTGGACCTGATCACCTCGCAGCCCGGGATCGGCGCCTCCGACATCGCCAAGACGATGAAGATCAAACCGAACTACCTGTACCGCGTACTCGGCGATCTGGAGAAGGAGGGGAGGGTGAGAAAAGAGGGACGCGCCTACTACTCGACGGGCTGAGGGCGCAACTGACGATGGGATGGGCCGATCCCGGGATCGAGGTCCGAAGATCGCATTTGAGGCCGGGAGATTCAACCTTCGCGTTCAACGACACTCCCGCCGCGAACCTGATGTGTCCTGCGGGCACATCACAGGAGACGGTTCGGGGACGGCCTTCGCCGCGCTCGGGAAAGCGTCCACCCCACGGTGGGCGCAGCTGACGAGTCGCGGTGGGCCCATCTGCGTCGGCCCTACGGGGAGCGATCACCCCCAGATCTCGTAGACGACCAGCGCATCGAGTCCCGGGTCGGCGATGCAGGCGACCGAGCCGGGCCTCCGGCCGGCAAGCGGCGCTCCCGCGCTCCAATGCGGGACACCTCGGCGACGCGTGCTCGAGCCAAATAGTACCGCCAGGCAGGTCGCCCAGGTGTTGTCCTCGTCCCTCCGCGCCCGATGGCGGATCACTTGGGACGCTCCCGGCGCGATCGGCCCGGCAACCGCGAAAGCCTCCCTCACGGCCTGCCCGAAGGCGGCGCGCTCAGCCTGGATCCTCGTCTGCTCGGTCCGACTGCCCGCGACGTCGTTGGGGGCGGGCCGGCACACCGCGACCGACGCCACGAGGCTGCCGGAGACCATGAGCTCGGAGCCGAGCCCGCATGTCGTGGCGGCGGGGCCGGGGCGCACCTCGACGGCGAGCCCACGCACCGCGCGAGGGTCGTCCCCCGGGAGCGGCGCCGCGAACCCGAACTCGCCGTAGCGAGAGCCGGAGCGCCGGTCCTCGTGGAGCCCGTCGAGGAGGCACTTCGCCCGTCCGGCAGGTCCCGCGGGCGGCCGACCCGGCGGGGCCGGGGCGCGGACACGACAGACGACGATCCAGGGAAGCGGCGGCGGTTCCTCGGCGACCGCGAGGATCCGCGGGACGGCGGCCTGATTCGGCTGGCATTCGCGGGCTCCTTTTCGTGCCTTGACGCGGATGGGAACATACGTTCGTATGGCCTGCGCCGTCGAAATTTGGGAGATGGTCGGCGAGAGGGGGACGCTCCACACGCCTGCTTGCCTGACCTGTGGCTGGATCGGCGGCGACGGCACTCACGCCGAAGCCGAAGGGGAAGCCGCGATGCACGAACGCGGCGAACGGCAGCCGTGGCAGTTCCCCCGTGGTCAAGCTCCACGGGTGTGGCAACCGGGGGACGCCCCGGTCAGCCCGCACTGACCAATATGTACTGATCCCACGAGGATCGGACCGAATAAATAACGATAGGGCGATCCTAATTACCGCCACAGAGGCGCATATCCAAGCGGTTTTCAGCCGCCGCAGAGGAATTACAACGATGGATTGGGTGTCACGCCCTCTCGTGTCGGCGACCGCGAGAGTCGCAGACCCGAGACGCGACCCTTAGTTAAGTAGGCGCGAAGGTCCTTTTGGTCCATCGGCGAGTCGTTCACGGCGCAGGAACTCACCTCGGAGCCGCGGACTTGCGCGCTCATCACCGATCTAGATGTGCGTCGAGGCTAGGTGAGCCTGATCCGGCGCGCCGCGATGCCGCCGCCTTCGAGGCGGGCGGCGGCGAGGAGGCCGGCGGCGAGGAGGCGACGAGCGGCCGGCGACAGCGGGAACGCGAGCACGTCCGTGCCGGAGGGCTGCAGGGCGAAGTGCGCGCGACCGAGCAGGGTGTCGTGGTTGGCGCCGACTCCGACCAGCGCCGCCGTCCCGCTGCACGAGCCGCGCGCCGGGCAGCGTACCCGCAGGAGCGCGCGGTTCGACTTCACCGACGCCGCCGCGGCGGCGGTCGCGATCGCGCTGCGTGGATGTGTCGCTTCGACACGGCCGCCCGGCCACGGCGGCGGGATCGGTGGGACGGCGCCGCCGTTTGCCGGCGGTTCCCCCGATCCGCCTGGGATCGGCGGGACTTCGAAGCTGCTCACCGCCGGGGTCGGGTCGACCACCCCGTCATCGTCGACGGCCCGCACTTCGAAGGTGTGGAGTCCCGGCCCGACCGTTCCGTATTCGACCGGCGGGTAACACCCTTCGAAGCCGCGGCCTTCGATGTTGCATTCGAAGCCGGCGATCAGGAAGTCCGGCGAGCCGAAGGTGAAGGAGGTGGCCGGCCAGCTTGCCGAGTCGATCGAGGTCTCCGGGATGACGGTCGCCCCGCGCGCGTAGGTGACCGACTGCGCCGCGGTCCCGACTTCGCGCCAGACCAGGTTCACGCCGCCTCCCGGCGAGAGGAGCGGAGTCGGCGAGTAGCTCCGCGGGCCGGTTGCCGGCAGCGTCGTCGTCTGACCGGGCGACCCATACTCGCCTCCGTCGGTCAGCTGGCGGAACTGGATCACCGATTCGCCGCCGAGTTTGGCGCTCCAGGCCGCCCAGGCGTGCCCCGAAGGGCCGGCCGCGATCGTCGCGTGGTCGGCGGTCGGCCCGGAGAGTGGGAAGGCCGGTTCCTGCAGGGTCGACCAGTCGAGCCAGGCGGCCTCGACGGTCCAAAAGAAGTCTCCGACGTCGCCCTCCTGTCTCGACCAGGTCACCCAGTCGCCGTTGCCGTCGACGGCGACCGACGGATCGGCAAAGAGCCCGACCGGTTCGTTGGTGACCGTCCGCCACTCGTCGGGCGTGCCGTCGGCTGCGAGTCGACTCGCCTTGACCTCGCCGGATTCGGGCGGCCCCTGCCGCCAGACCACCGTGGCGCGGCCTTGCGAATCGACCGCCACCGAGGCCTGGCCCGGTTCGTCGTAGCTGAACGGGATGGTGGCGAGGGAGCCGACGGTGCCGTCGGCGTCGATGTGGACGGTGTCCAGGTGTTCCCCGCCGGCCTCCGACCAGACGACCGTCGCCGCCTCTTCGGGACCCATCGCGACGCGCGCGTCGGTCCCGCCGCTCGCCAGCGGGATGATGGGTCCGACCGTGCCGTCGGCGGCGATCTGCACCGCTTCGATCCGCGATTCGGCGAGCTGGCGGGAGCGCCAGAGGACCGTCGCCTTTCCGTCGGGATCGACCGCGACCTGCGGTTCTTCGGCGTACCAGCCGGCTTTGGCGAAGAGGACCTGCACCGGTTCCGGCGTGCCGTCGGCGCCGATCCTCACCGCGAGGATTTCGGAGCCGCCGTTCGCCGGGTGGGGGAAGCGGACGCCGACCACGGTCGCCGATCCATCGGCGGCGACGCCGAGCTGCCCACCGACCGGGCCGATCCCGCTTTCGCCGAGGCTGGTCGAGGTCGCCAGCACGTGCACCGGGCCGGGTTCGCCGTCGGGCGCGACGGTGCGGAACTTCAGCGTCGGTTCGCCGCCGGCGTAGGAGGCCCAGGCGATCGAGGTCGTCCCCGCTTCGTCGATCAACGCCTCCGGCGCGTCGACGTTGCCGCCGTCGGAGACCGTGCGCGAGGGATCGAATCGGAGCGCCGCCCCCGCAGTTCCCGCCAGCGCCGCGTACACGACGATGAACGTGCCGACCAGCAGCCCCAACCCGATCCCGCTTCTCGATCCCATGTGGCCCCCGCCAGAGTCGTGATCTCTCGTCTCTCCCGCGCGACGGAAGCGTCGGGCGAGTGTAGGGGACGTTCGGGCCGTGCATGTGAAGAGACTGTCCCCTTGACTCGCCTCGCTGGCGATCTCCCGGCCCGCGCGGGTCGCAACATGGACACTCGCGGTCAACCGAGCCGCCCTCGTCGAAGGCAATACTCCTCCGGTACCCATTTTTTAAACAATACTTTCTGAGGGAAATACAGTGGCGGTACCCTGGCGTCGGCGCGTGGCGCCAGGCAGCAATCGATGATTCTCAGATTCCGCTCGACCGCCTCCACGCGCCTCGTCATCGTCGCCTCTCTGGTCGCGACGGTGTTGCTCGGTGTGACGTTGACGGCCTTTGCCGCCTCCGGCGCCACCGGCGCCGCCGCCCAGGTCAAGAACTGCAGGCGCCGCTATGCCGGCCCGGGGAGGAAGAAGCACCGCGCCGAGGAACGCTGCGTGAAGAAGGCCCGCGAGGCCGCCGCTGCCAAGAAGCGCTCGGAACGCGGGAGCCCTCCACAGGGCGGGCCGCCGCCGACGACGACGCCGGGACCGCCGGACACCGGGAGTGGGGCCGGCACGGGGGGTGCGCCGCCGAACTCGCCCCCGACGCCTCCCTCGCCGCCCGCCGAAGAACCGGGTCCGGCGCCTCCCGCCCCGCCGGCCGCCCCCGACACGATCATCGATTCGGGACCGCCGCCGACTGTGGCGCCGACGGCGACGGAGAAGGTCGCCTTTCACGCGACCGGCTCGAGCGACGGTTACGAATGCCGTGTCGGGTCGGCGGCGTTCGCACCCTGCAGCTCTCCGTGGTCCTTCGAGGTCGGCGATCCCGGCGAATACTCGGGCCAGGTGCGGGCGGTGGGCGAAGGCGGCGCCGACCCGACGCCCGCCTCCTTCAACTTCCGTTCGGCGCCTCCCGTCGAACGCTGCGGCAGGGTCGGACGGGACGAAACATGGAGCACCGCCGACATCAGTGGCGTGGTGATCACCTGTTCGCTCGAAATCCCGGCGGGCGTGAAGCTCACGATCAGGCCGGGGGTGTTCGTGAAGTCAGAGGGGGGAATCGTCATCGTCGACGGTGGCGCCCTCGAAGCCGAAGGCACCGCCGCCCAGCCGGTGGTATTCACCACGATCGCCGACGACACGGTCGGCGGGGACAGCGGCGCTTCGGTGCCGGCGAACTCCCCCGAAGAGAACATCGAGTTGGGCGGCGTCGGCACGGTCGACCTCGACCACGCCATCCTCCGCGACGCCGGCTCCCGCGCGCTCCAGCTCGACGGCTCCTGCAGCGGCAGTGGGCCGGCCTGCGAAAACGACACCGAAGACAAGGTGACGGTCACCAACACCGAACTCGAAGGCCCGCTGCGCACCGGCTGGGTCGACCTCTCCGGCTTCGCCACCACCGGCGCCGACGCCAACCGCTTCACCGGGCCCGCCCCGGGCCGGGCGATCCAGTTCGTCGACGACGAATTCAGGGGCCAGACGCTCACCCTGACCCCGCAGCTCGGCGCCACCGCCTGGGGCTGGAGCGGGGGTCCCGAATACCTCCGGGTCTCCGCCGGTGGCAAGCTCCGCCTCGCCGCCGGCGCCTACATGAAGGTGCCGGTCATCGTCGACGGTGGCGCCCTCGAAGCCGAAGGCACCGCCGCCCAGCCGGTGGTCTTCACCACGATCGCCGACGACACGGTCGGCGGGGACAGCAACGGCGACGGAGCCTCGACCGCTCCTCATGAAGGTGAAGCCGCGGGGATCCGCTTCGACGCAGGCAGTAGCGAACCACAGCCGTCGAACCTCGGCTTCGTGGAAATCCGCTATGCCGAAGCAGCCCTGGAGGTGGCCGGGGAAAACCAGGTGGCAGTCAGGGGCATCTTCCGCCACGACCAGACAGGGATCGAAGCCTGTGGCTGGACCGAATCCTGTTCGGTGGACGCTGCATACGTCTACTGGGGCAGCGCAGAAGGGCCGTTCCCGCACTCACACCCGGCACTCGCCTGCGGCGCGGTGACCACGAGCCCCTATCTCTCGACGGAAGCCGGGGCTACCGCCGGCGCCGAGCCACTGGGAACGCCGGAATGTCACGGCGCCGTGAGTCCCCTCGAACAGTTCAACGCCTCGCAGGCCGCGGCAGGAAAGCGCATCGGCGAAGAAGCGATCCGCTGCGACGAAGGCTTCGAAGAAGCCTGTCAGATCATCCATCTGTACGAGCAATGTCTGGGTGCGGCGACGCAGCTCGCTCAGTCGAACGCACCGGACATCCCCTTCACCCAACCGGACGACGTCGCCGGAGCCGCCGGCGACTTCCTTCAGGAGTCAGAGCACGCGGTGGTCTCCTCGCTCGGCCAACTGCTCAGCTTCGCCTCGGAGGCGCACGAGGCCTATCACGCCATCAGCACGATCAGCACCGCCTATTCCTCCTGCGGTTGATCAAGGGGGAAGGGTGAGAAGGAATGGGTGAGGAACGGATCATGTCCGCGTTGTCCGATCAGCCCTCGACCACGGTGTGGCGGGCGAAGATCCACAGCCTGCGGGAGGACTTCCTCACCGATGCAGAGCGTGACGAGGCGCGGAAGTATTGCCGGCGGACCGGCGTCGTCGGTGTCGGCTGGGGACGGTGGACCCTGAAGGTCCCGGACGGCTCGCCGCTCGAGGAGGTGCTCGCGGCAATCCGGAAGATCGACGGCTGGAAGCCCGGGGGCGACACCGTCCGCAGGTTGGCCGAGGTCGCGCAATGCGGCGACCTGGTCTGGAACCGGGACAGCAGCGGGGCCTACTGGTTGTGCCGGATCACCGGGCCTTGGCGCTTCGACGGATCACCCGAGGCCTCCAGGTGGGATCTGAACAACGTCCGGGACTGCGAGTGGCTCGGGAGATCGTTCCGGGACTGGGAGGTGCCGGGTGCAGTGGTGAGGAGCTTCACCGGGAGGACGAGCTCGTTCTCGCGGGTGGCGCCCACCGATCGCGGCGGATGGAGGGTCAGCGAGTTGATCTGGCGGGAGACCCAGGAACCGAATCTCGCACCCCCGCGGTTCGATGCGATGGAGATCGTGACCGACCTGCTCGACCCCACCGATGCCGAGGACATCGCGCTCCTCTACCTCCAGGCAAAGGGTTGGCTGCTGTTGCCGTCGAGCCGGATGAACGACACGCCGCTGTATGAGGCCGCGCTCAAGCACGTCGACGATGGTCGGCTCGCCGTCGTCGCGGTGAAGAGTGGCGGGCAGAATCCGGTCCCGGTCTCGGCAGTGGTGGCCGCCGTCGCCGACCGGGATGCGGAGGTGTTCGTTTTCTCCACGCATGAAAAGTTCGACGGCGACCCCGAGGAGCTCGGCGCGACGAAGATCTCGAGGGACGAGATAGTCGAGTTCATGTCGGAGAGGCCAGAGCTTCTACCCCCTCGGATCGCGCGTTGGATCGATCTATGACGATCGCGTCGGCATCTGACCTACCTCAGATCCGCGCCGGTTCCTCCGCCCCGGAGGCAGCCCGCCGGCCGTGGCATCTGTGGGACCCGTACCTCCCCTTCATCGTGCTCCTCGTGGATTCGGGATGAGCACGCCCCCCGTACAGAAGAAATCCACTGTTTACTGAAGAACATCTGGATATTTGGTATTGATCTCCGGTGCACGTCGCCTAGCCTCCCGATCGTCGTCCGCCGATCGATCTCGTCCGGACCACGAGCACCGCTCCCGCCGTCCGATCGGCGTCGGCGAACCACGCGGGACCGACACGGGTTCGTGACCTGACGCCTCAAAGGAGTCGCGATGTCAATTGAAGGGATGCGCGCCAACTGGTCCGACCTGGAAGGGCATGTGGAAGCCTTCCGCGCGTCGATCCGTGATCGTCTCGTCGAGGGCCGCCAGCTCGACGGATTTTCCGAAGATCAGATCGAGGTGCTCGACCGGGCCCTCCACCTCTCAGAATCTTGCGTCTGAACGGCGACTCGGCCATCCGAAATGGAGAGTCCTATGAGCGGGTCTCGGAGTTGATGCTGGCCGCTGCGGCCGTGGACGCGATGCTCGCAAGGGACGCCGGTGAGGTCGACCCCGATTTCGACCGAGACCGGCTTGCTGAGGAGAATCCGGATGTCGCCGACTTCGAAAGGGCGGCCGAGGAGGGACCGGCGGCCATCTTCGAGGAGGGAAGCAATCTGATCCGCGAGGTCGCCATGCTCTTCGAGGGTGCCGCACCACCGATCCTGGGTTTGTGTCCGCCCGCGGACCGCACCGAACTGGCACGTGAGGTCGAGGGCACGGTGGGCGGGCTCTTGACCGCGGCCACGGGCCCGGCGACCGAATTGGCGAGGGGCATGGTCGTCGTCTCCGTCGGCGGCGTAGGCGAGCTCCTCTCGGCGGTGATGCACGCCGATGTGGCCGCGGAACTCACGCGGAGCGCGGAAAGGCTAGGCAAGCACTCGCCGCGATTTCTACGGGAGCACGTCGCGAAGATCGCGACGCTCCGCAGCGACCAGAAGACCGTCGACGACGTCGCCGATCGGATCGTGGAGAGTGCCGATGACGAGTTGCGGGAGGGCGGCGCGATAGGTGCGCTCTTGAGGGGTGTCGCGGCACCGGTGAGGTGCGTCGGCGAGGCGGAATGGAAGATCCACGACGCGACGATCGTCACGACACGGCAGGCCGAGGAGCTTCTTGCCGGCCTGACGTCGCTGCAGGCGCAATACGACCGACAGATGGATTGGCTCGGGAGGTCCGCCCGGTGGTTGAGGAGGGGAGCTCGCTTCTTGGCACATCTGGGCGCGCTCGCCATCGGTCCGCTCAGCTCTATGCCATCGGTGCGGGCGTCTTCTTTGTCGGGCTGGGATATGTCGGCTACAGCCTCACGGACTACATTGACGCGCGGAATCTCGGACCTGCCGACCGGGTGCCCGGCGTCGGGCGGATCGTCGATCGGGAGATCCCGGCCAGATGATCACGGGCGTCCATCGCTTCCATGAGGACATAACGCGCCCTGGGCAAGGGATCGCGCGAGAGGTCTTCGGAGGGTTGAAGATCGGCAGGAGCGGATATCAGGGCAGGCTGGCCAGACGCGATCCCGTCTGCTGAAGAATCACTGAGCTGACCTCAGGCATTCGACCACGCTGCGATGGGTTCGGTGGATCTTGACGACGACGAACGGAGGAGAATCAGCGCGCCGTGTATGCGGCCGAGCAGGCCGCCCGACCTTTGAGATCGTCGTGGGCCTTGCACCAGCGATATTCGGCCACTTCGGCCGCCGGCTCTCCGACGGATGCCACCCGGACGAAGGCGCCGACGTGCGAGATGACTTCGAGCGTCACGGGGATCAATTCCGTCTGCCGCACGAGGGCTTCGCAGGTGAACAGGACGCCCTTGGAGGCTCTCACGGATTCAGGACATGCCACTTCGGGCAGGTAGTCGTACCGGGCTTCGACAGCCTCGGACACGATCTTCTTGGCGCCGCTTTCACCCTCGTCCGGGTCGAAGCTCGGACGAGCTTGGACCGACTGGGCGCCGGCCGATCGTCGATGTTCGTCATGACTGGACGATCTGCTTCCCATCCAGTACGCGAAGGCAGCGACGAGCACCACAACTACCACCGCTGCCGGCCCCCTGCGCCACGTCATCCAGCGGACCTTAATGCCCCGCCGACCGGATAGATCGAGGGTTTTCGGGAGTGCTTCACCCCGAGCCGGGGCCACGCACCCGAGGTTGCGGACATCGAATCGTCACTGCGCCGACGCGCCGGCTCGACTCCACGGTGGCAAGTATTCGTTAGGTAACCGAGCGAAAAGTCAAAAACGTTCCCAGATCGTCTGAACGCTCGGCGAAAGTCACACGTAGCGTCGCCGTTCGTTCGTAGTGCAGTGAAAAGACAGACTGAGGCAGCTTCCGCAGGGGGAGAGGGGCTTTGGGCGACAACCCGTCGATAAGTGCGTTCACCTTGATCTTTCATCTCGTATCCGCAGGGTCGGGGCGGGTCGGATGACGCGCCGGTTGGTCCTCGCGGTCTTCTCTGCCTGCTGCGTCCTCTCGATCGTGGTGGCCGTGGTGGCATCGGCGGCCCCCAGTGGGCGGCGGCCCGAGGACGGAGGTCGCGCCGGGGCGTCCCGGATCCCGCGCCGCGCTCGAGCGCGGAAGGTCACCCCGTCGGCAGCCGTGGCCAACTGCAACAAGAAGTACAAGGGCAAGAGCAAGAAGCAGCGCCAGAAGAAGGCCCGTTGCATCGCCAGCGCCAAGAAGAGCTCCGCGGGCGGGGCAAAGAAGCAGGAAGGGCCGGCAAAGCCGCCCGCAACGAGCACTGCGGCACCTGCGCCTGTGTCGGGCGGGAACTCCGGTCCCTCGGCTCCGGCGAGCCCGGGTCCGAGCCAGGGCTCCGAACCCGGTCCGACTCCTGATAGGCCGGACACGACGATCGACTCCGCACCCGCGTCCGTCACCTCCCACACCACGGCCGGCCTGGCCTTCCATTCGAACCACGCCGGAGCGTCGTTCGAATGCAGTGTCAACGCAGCCGCCTGGGCCGCCTGTCGCCCGGCGGGCGTCTACGAGATCCCCGAGGGACAACCCGAGACCGGTGAGGTCGAGGTGATCGTCAACTACACCAACTGCGTGCAGTGCGGGGCGATCACCGCCAAGGGCGGTCGACTGACGCCGCCCGAGGGTGGCGACGGGCCGCTCTACCAGAAGACCTGAGACGGCTCATCATCACAGTGCCTTCCCGATCGAGGGTGCTCATCTGATCGTCTGGAGTTCGGGGTTGGTCGCCAGCAGCGTCTGAGTGAAGACGTAGTTGAAGGCGAAGAAGGCGAGGAACGAGATCACGACCGCCTCGTTGACCGCCCGCCCTACCCCGGCAGCCCCGCCTGATGCCGTCATGCCCTTGTAGCAACAGACGATGGCGATGATCGCGCCGAAGAGCGTGCACTTGACCACTGATCCCCAGAGGTCGATGACGCTGGCCTGTGAGAAGAGCGTGGCGAAGAAGCCACCGAGACTCTGGTGGTAGAGGAGCTCCGTGAAGATGCCGCCACTGAGGCCGGCGACGATGGCGAAGATGTCGAGCAGGCCGGTGATCAGCATCAACGCAAAGAAGCGCGGCACCACCAGGTTCTTGATCGGGTCGACCCCGAGCACCTGGAGGGCGTCGAGCTCCTCGCGGATCTTGCGGGCGCCGAGGTCGGCCGTGATCGCGGTGCCGGCGATCCCGGCCACGCACACGCCGGTCACCGTCGGCCCGATTTCCCTGATTGCGGCCAGCACAAAGAAGCCGCCGAGTCGGTCCAGCGCGCCGAAGAGCGAGAGGAAGTCGGCGGCCTGCAGGCCGGGGGCGCCGAAGTTGATCGCCAGGGTCGAGACCAATAACGGGAGCCAGCACAGCCGCAGGGCGAAGAGGAACTGGCCAATGAACTCGTCGCCGTAGGGATACGGCGGGCGCACCGCCGCGGTGATCGTTCGAGTGGTGAGGAGGACGAGCTGCCCCACCTCCCTGGTAAAGGCGGCAGGGGGCGAGAGGACTGCGGTCAGGGCGTCTTCGCGGTTGATGCCCCCTGTATATGCGGCGCCTCGTGCTGCGAGGTGCCTCTAACCGGGGCATCATCACCCTTCTTTGCCAAGTCGTGTGGCATCCGGGCTTAGGCAGGTGCTTGTCGGCGAGATGCGGGGCCGAGATCATCAATCCGGAGGGCGAGCTCGATCATGCCGCGCTGAGAATGGACCGGTCGTTCGGTGACCCTCTCGACCCTTTCGAGTCGTCGTTTGACGGTCTGGCGGTCGAGGTCGAGTGTCTCCGCCGCCGAGGCGATGATGCCGTCGCTGCCGATGTAGGCGAGCAGCGTCTGGCGGAGCTTCTTCCAGTCCGGTAGAGAGCGCAATTCGTCGAGCTGCGCACCCACGAACTCCTCGGCCAGCGCCTCGTCACGGAGCAGGGCTCCGAACAGGACGGCGTCGGCGCCGCGCACGAGACGCTCGGGGATCCGTGCGATGACCTCGCCGCCGAAGGCTGCCTGGCGGTGCGAGTTCCGGAATCCCTCAATGGCCTCCAGCGACTCTCCTGCGGCGAGCGAGATTGTCTGGCTTACGGCGAGCGTGACCTCCTCGAGTCTCCGGAACGGAACCCGGCGATCGGCGCCCCACCAGGCCCAATACATCTCGGCTGATCGCGGGACAATGAGCAGGCTGCAGCCGAGGCGCTCGGCCAGGAGCCGTGCGTGGTCATCCGCACCGGCACCGATCAGGATGCCGGCGATGTGCCACTGGCTCATTCGATACGGAAAATCTGGATACGGGGCGCCGCCGTCGAGGACGCGCTCAACCTGGCGGGCGAGCACCTGCCTCGAGGAATTAGTCTCGAGCAGCGAGGTCTCTTTGACATAACTCGCGGTGAATCCGGTGATCAGGGCTTCGGCGACTCGGGCCTGGACGTCTATCGCGTGATGCAGCGCCTCCGGCGGCAGGTCGGCGCACTCTTCGGCGACGAAGCGCGAGATCGTGGTGTTCGCCGCCGAATAGCCGCGAAGTAGATCCTCCAAGGGGAGGCCGACGCGAGCCGCCCAACGGGCCTGTTCGGCCATGCTCTCAGGCAGTGGGGAATCCCAGGCTGCGCCCAACTCGAAGGCCTCGACGGAATAGCCGATCCCGTCACGTGCGCCGGCACGAAGACCAGCAAGCAGTTCGGTACGCATCCCGGACCCGAGGTTCATGTTCGCCGGGATCTCACGAAGCAGAGCTCCTTCGATCTCACCCGAGCGCGCCCGCATACGACGGTTCAACTCCTGGATCGCCGGCCCCGCTGCCACGGTTCTCGACCTTAGTCCCGACGCTCTGCCTGCAAATGAAGACTTCGGGAAGATGAGCGCTATTTCGCTCGGCCAGCTCGCGCGAGAGCACATCGGCTGGCATTTCGCCCATCTACCTCTGAGTGTCCAGGCCGACGCCGAACGTTGCAGCCGATGCTCTCCGCAGGCGTCGTCACTTTCGCAACCGGCACGCGCAGAATCCGTGACCTTCGTTGTCGATGCGATCGCGCCGCCGCGGGCGCCCCTACGCCGCGCGAATCGTCTGCTCCGAGATCCGCTCGACGCACTGCGATCCCGGGACGGCGGAGCCGGCGACCTCCAGGGCGCGATCAGAGCCCCGATCACCGCCGAGAAGGGCGCCGCAAGACCTACCTCGAACAGGTACGCGATCAGGGCTATGGCGGAGACCACCAGGTAGAGGTCGACTACGAGTCCGCCCGAGAGCATCCGCCTTCTCCCGACGAATTTGAGCCTCCAGGTTCCGTCGGAGTTCGGTACCGGAGAGCCACGATCGACGTTGTTCGGTCTGAGCACTCCTAAATGCGGACCGCTCAGTCCCGGAGCATGGCAAATGCTGAAAATGCTGAGTAATGGAATGAGCTAGGGTCACCGATATGAGGCGTCTCAGAAGGCGGCACCAAGCGTGGGCCGGTCGCACTACGTCGATCATCATGGCGCTGTTCGCGTTGGTCATCGGGTCCTCCTTCGCCCTGGCATCGAGCCCTCCCCACCGATACGCACTGAGGCATGGCGCACACTGTCGCCACGGCTACAAAACGGTCAAGCGCGGCGGAAAGCCGTATTGCATCAGGCAGAAGAAGAGGGCACCGAAGGCGAAGCAGCCGAGGCTCGCGTCTCCTCCAGCCCCGACGACGACCCCCGCTCCCGCGACGACCCCCGCTTCCACGACGCGTGTCGAACTACACGCTCACGTCGACCCCGAATATCAACAGAACCCGTTCGATCCTTTCGAAGTGACCTACAAGTTCTCGGCCGAGGCGATCCAGCAGACGTACTTGGCGGAATCGGTGCCCGTCGGCAGCCCAGGGCCCGCTCCCCTGCCAACGGGTGTGCTCACGTTGTCCAGTGACGGCCATCTCGAATGTTCGCGTCCCGTCGGTGGCGCCCTAGATCACTCCGAATGCACCGTGGTATACAAAAAGCTCGGCTCGCACACGATCACGGCGACGTTCACGACCGAAGGGGAGTCCTTCACTGAAACGGTGCCCATGGATGTCCGTCCGTATCCGACGAAACCGGTTTTGACGGTGAACTACACGCCTCGGCCCGAACCGGAGTTGGTCATACCTGAATCCGAACTCTGGGAAATCGGCGAACTCTCGATCTCTCGGTGGGCCGTGCCCTCGATCCTCCAGGTGCGCCGCGCCTGTATCTTCGATCCCAACGTTGCAGTAGGCGACGTAGACGACGAAGGTTGCTACGTGTTCCTGTCCGAAAGGCCCGTGGTCTTCGTCACCGCGGGTGGGAATTGCTTGGCGCCCGAAGTAAAAGACATCCGAATCGGTGAAGAACGATGGGGCGCGCGGCTCTCCCAAGCCCTTTCGCCGGCCGACATCGAAGCCGGCGCCTTTCATTTTCGTGCCGAAATCCAGCCAGGCGGCGGCTATGCCGGATCCGAAACGATCACGCCGATCAAGTTTAAGCCGCCAACGACGCTCCCGCCCGACTGTTAGTGACGACGCTCTGCCGTGGGTGCGGTAGCTGGTCCGTTGCTTGCGGACTTGGGCCTCATCTCGGCGACTGCTCCCGGCATTTCCTCCGCGGTTACCCGCTTCGGCTCTGCGAAGTAGGTCGTGACGGGGGAGCGGCCGAACTGCACGTGCCAGCTGGTTCCTCGGACTCCGCGTGCGCCGCGACGATGTCTCGCCTGGCCTTCAAGCCCACTTGCCACGGTGGCTCCAACAAGGAGGTCTTCGAAGGCCCTGGTGGCCGGTGCCGAGGAGGAGGCCGAGGGGGCGCGGGCACGGTTGGAGAGGGTGAAGGGCGACTATCTTGACGGGGGGCTTCTCGCCGCCGAGTGGCGGGAGCCCAGGTCCGAGGTCGAGGCCGCCGAGGGCCAGGTCGGGCGACTGCGCGACCATTTGTATTCCGTCCGCTTTCGCGCCGCTCTCTCTACCGCGGAGGACGAGACCCTCGCGCGACTGGCGAGACTGCGCGCGGCGATCGCCGGAGAAGTCTGCGTCGGCAACGATCTGGACGCCGTGCGCGCCGCCCTACGGCGTCTCTTCGCCCGCTTCCTCTTCTACCCCGAGAAGCCTTCGTCTCGGCGACACGTCGCTCCTTGGCCGCGAGGACCCCGTCGCGGGTCGCATCGACGTCGACCCCGACCTGCGCGAAGTAGGTGAGGACGGCGTCGTCGAGCGGGTTGCGCCTGACGCTGCCCGCCTCGCAGCCCTCGGGGCCACCGGCGCACTCGTAGTACTCATACCCTCCCTGACGGCAGCTGCGCGAGACCATCGCCGCGCCGCAACGCCCGCAACGTAGGAGCCCGCCGGAGAAGAGGTGTCGGCGCCCGCGTGGCGGACGCCCGGGCCGCGGCGGCGTGGCGGCCACGAGCTGCGCCGCCCGCTCCCACAACCCCGCCTCGAGGATCGCCTCATGGGTCCCGTCGAAGAGCTCGCCCCTGTGGCCGACCTTGCCGACGTAGACGGGGTTGCGGACGATCTTCGAGATCTGCGCCTGGCGCCAGGCGGCGCCGCGCTTGGTCCTCACCCTCGCATCGGACAGATCGCGGGCGATCCGGCTCATGCTGTGCCCGGCGACGTAGTCGCGGAAGATGCGGCGGACGACCTCCGCCTTTTCGGCGACGATATCGAGGCCGCCGCGGTCCGCCGCGTACCTGTATCCGAGCGGGGCGGGGCCGTTGTGCCCGCCGCGCACGACCGCCCGGCGCCGCATCCCGGCCGCGACCGACTCGGACTTGCGGCGGCTGTCCTCGGTGTTGCGCCGGCCCTGCACGGCGGCCATCAGGAGTCCGATCCGCTCGTCGGCGAAGAGGTCGTCCTCGACCGTGCGCAGCCTCACGCCGTGGCGGCGCAGGAAGGCGACGACCTCGACCAGGTGCTCGGCGGCACCGGGGGCGTCGCCGGCGCCGCGGGCGACGCGGTCGCTGTGGAGGGCCACCAGCAGGCACCCGCCCCGGGTCCTGGCCAGGCCGATCGCCCGCGCCTTCGCCTGCTCGAGGCCCGGGCCGCGGTTACCGGTGTAGGCCGAGAAGCCCTCGTCGCAGAACTCGCCGGCGATCTCCCGGCCCTCGCCCTCCGCCAGCCACCGCGTCCTGGCGAGCTGGTCGGGGATGCTGCCGTGCCTGTCCTCGGTGGATTTGGCGGCGTAGAGGACGGCGGGGAGGAGGGGAGGGGCGCCCTTCGTCTGCAATGAACCACCTTCTGTCGCGGGTCGGATGTGAAGCGGGCGCCTCCGTGCCGCGCGAAGCGGCGACCCTAGCGACGGCGCCGAGGGAGGCGCGGCGGAAAGTGCGGCGCCGAGCACCGGTCCGAGACACCGGCGGACCGGCGTCCTCCTTGGCCCGGCCCACCCGCGGCCACGCGATCAGATGCCGCCGGCGCGCGGCGAATCTTGCCAACGTCTCTGGCTGGCGGTCAGGCTGGTCCGTTCGCTTGCGGATTGCCGATTGGCGCGACGGGAGTCCGTCGCGTCCAGCCCGGCCGGAATTGGGCCGAATAAATAACAGTAGGGCGAGCCTTGGTTGTAGATACCGGGGAGGCGTCTCAGTCGGTGCTCCCCTGGGCGGCGAAGAGCGCCTGTGACCAAGGGGGCAGCTTGCCTGATCGACCGATTAGGGAACGATTAGGGAACGAAACCCCCGGATGAGGGCCTTTCGTTGCCTTTCGCTGACTCGCGTTGACCTTTCGCGAAGACCCTCCTGAGATGCTGCAATCCCGCGTGCAGAGCGGGATCGTGGCTTCTCAAGCCGATCGCGTGGTACGGGGCAGCCAGGACTCGAACCTGGAATCGCCGGTTTTGGAGACCGGTGCCTTAGCCAATTGGGCCACTGCCCCAGAGGGAGACGGATCGTAACGGGGTGGGGGAGGTCGGCGTCAGGTGGGTCGGGTCGGGCACGGAGCGGGCGCCGCTCGGTGATGGGGACGACCGGGAGGCGAGCTCTGTGGCGACGCCAGCCAAACCCGATCACCCGCTCGGCGATTCCTATTTGACGCTCGACGC
>DASZUW010000038.1:0-2061 GCA_035547475.1 Solirubrobacterales bacterium | reverse complement strand
GTGGGTGGCGGAGGTCGGGAAGGCGTGGTGGCTGTTGTGGAAGGCCTCGCCGAGGGTGGGGATCGCGATCAGGGCGAGGTTGCGGGAGTGGTCGTCGGTCTCGTACTCGCGGCGGCCGAAGAAGTGGCAGAGCGAGTTGACGCTGTAGGTGAAGTGGTGGAGGACGAAGACGCGCACGAGGCCGCCCCAGAGGAGGCCGGTGAGGCCGGCGAAGACGGTCCCGCCGATCGCCCAGCCGAGGGCGAAGGGCAGAGCAAGGCCGACGATCGCCCAGAGGACGAAGGTGCGGTCGACCCAGGAGATGATCGGGTCGGCGAGCAGGTCGCGGGCGAAGCGCTCCTTGTTGCCGCGCTGGGTGTGGATGAAGATCCAGCCGACGTGGGCGTGGGCGAGGCCGCTCAGGGCGCCGCTCCAGCCGTGGCCGTGGTCGACGTGGGGGCTGTGCGGGTCGCCCTCCTTGTCGCTGAAGGCGTGGTGCTTGCGGTGGTCGGCGACCCAGGAGATGACCGGGCCCTCGATCGCCGCCGAGCCGAGGACGCCGAGCAGGCCGCGCAGCCACCCGTGCGTCTTGAAGGAGCGGTGCGTGAGGTGGCGGTGGAAGCCGACCGTGATCCCGAGGCCGCTCAGCACGTACATGCCGACGAAGAGGAGGAGGTCCGACCAGCGCATGGCGTCCCCCCAGACCTGCCAGGCGGCGACGACGAGGGCGACGAAGGGGACCACCGTGACGAAGCCGGTGATGACCCGGTCGCGGGTCTCGTTGGCCACCGGCTGGACGTCGCCGGGCAGCGGTCCTGGCCTCGTCGCGGGCGGGGGCGTGTCCGTCGCGGGCATGACGGGCGATGATAGGGACGCAATGCCCCTCCAATGATGGGAATCGCCAAACATTTAGATTGAGCGATCGGGCGGGGACCCCGGTCGAGGGCGAGTAGGGTCGCTCGTTCATGCCGCTCGCAACCACCGCCCCGCTGCGCCGCGAGATCGCCGCGCGCCTCCCCGACCGTCCGTTCGCCCTCCGCTTCTGGGACGGCTCGGAGCTGCCCGCCACTGCCGGCGACGGCACTCGCCCGACCTTCACGGTGCGCTCGCCGCGCGCCGCCGCCCACGCGCTGCGCGCGCCCGGGCAGCTCGGCCTCGGCCGCGCCTACGTGTCGGGGGAGCTCGAGGTCGACGACATCGACGCCGTGATCGCGCTGCTCGACGGCTGGCAGCCGCCGCCGCTCGACGGTGCCGACAAGCGGGCGCTGCTGCTCGGCGCGGTGCGCGCCGCCGGCCTCACGCTGCCGCCGCCCCGCCCCGCCGCCGAGCTCGTGCCCAGCGGCCGCCGCCACAGCAAGGAGCGCGACGCCCGCGCCGTCCGCCACCACTACGACGTCTCCAACGAGTTCTTCGCGCTCTTCCTCGACGAGTCGATGACCTACAGCTGCGCGATCTTCTCGCGCGGCGCCGCGACCTTGGAGGAGGCGCAGGAAGCCAAGCTCGACACGGTGGCGAGGAAGCTCGCGATCCAGCCCGGCGAGCGGGTGCTCGACGTCGGCTGCGGCTGGGGCAGCTTCGCGATCCGCGCGGCGAAGGAGCACGGCGCGAACGTCGTCGGGATCACGCTGTCGGAGCCCCAGGCCGAGGAGGCGCGGCGGCGCGCCGCGGCGGCGGGCGTCGGCGAGCGGGTCGAGATCCGGGTCATGGACTACCGCGACCTCGCGGGCGAGCGCTTCGACGCGATCTCCTCGATCGGGATGGCCGAGCACGTCGGCGCGGTGCGGATCGACGAGTACGCGCGGACGCTGGCGGGGCTGCTCGGTCCGGGCGGGCGGCTCCTGAACCACGCGATCGCGCGCCTGCGCCACACCGACGCCGAGGCGGGCGACTTCTCGGAGCGCTACGTCTTCCCCGACGGCGCCCCGCTTCACCTGTCGCGGATGCTGCTCGCCCTCGAGCGGGCGGGCTTCGAGGTCCACCACGTCGAGGACTTCCGTCCCGACTACGCCGAGACGCTGCGCCACTGGGCGGAGCGTCTCCGCGTAGTCCATCCGGAAGTCCTCGACGTGGTGGACCTCGAAG
>DASZUW010000037.1:0-2349 GCA_035547475.1 Solirubrobacterales bacterium | reverse complement strand
GCACCTCCTGGGGCCGTCCATCCCGGCCCAGGACGTGACGGAAGGCCCAGAGAAGCGTCACGTCCCGACACCTTCCCGGCGTCTTCGTCACGAGGCGACCCGGCCCGGGCCGAGGTGTGGCGTCTCCCGCACGGGGATCCGACGGAAGGCAGGCCGTACGATCGGTCAGGAGTCTCGGTGTGGAGTTCTGGTCGCTCAGAGACCAGAACTCGACGCGCGTCCGTGCGGGCGCCCGGGTGGCCGCATCCCGACGGTCGGACGCCCGCGTGGTGTCTCCTGACCGTTCGAACCCTTGCATCCCCCACGCCGGGCCCCACGTCCTGGGCGCCTCATGGGGGTCACAGCCTGCCAGGACCCCCATGAGGCGCCCAGGACAGCCTTCCGCCATACGAAGCGCTGCGGACGGCCCGAGCGAAACCCCGCGACCCCGGTCCGCCCCCGTCCCTACCCCACCGCCACCGACCGCAGCACGGAGTCGAGCAGGCCGGGGAAGCGGGCGTCGACCTCGTCGCGGCGCAGGCGACTCATCTTGCTGGTGCCCTCCATCCACTGTTCGACCAGGCCCGCCTCGCGCAGAACGCGGAAGTGGTGGGAGCGGGTCGATTTGGTGATCGCGGGGGCGAAGCTGCCGCAGGGGCGGGGGATCTCGCTCGCGGCCAGTTCGGCGACGATGCCGCGGCGCTGCGGGTCGCTCAGCGCGTGGAGGACGGCGGAGAGGTCGATCTCGTCGCTGTCGGGGTGGTCGGGGGTCATGATCGCATGATACGACGATCATCGAACTTTATGGTACGGTGACCGTCGAACTATGAAGAGACTTCGGAAAGACGCGCTTCTCCTCACCGTGTGCCTTGCGCAGTTCATGGTGATCCTCGACATCTCGATCGTCAACGTGGCGCTGCCGAAGATCCACGAGTCGCTCGGCTTCTCCGACACCGGCCTCCAGTGGGTGGTCAACGCCTACACGCTCTCCTTCGCCGGCTTCCTGATGCTGGCCGGGCGCGCCACCGACCTCCTCCCCCGCCGCCAGGTCTTCCTCGTCGGCGTCGGCCTCTTCGCCGCGGCCTCGCTCGGCTGCGCGCTGGCCGACGGCCAGGGCGTGCTGGTCGGCGCCCGCGCGGTCCAGGGCTTCGGCGCCGCGGTCATCTCCGCGGCCAGCCTCGCGATCGTCACCGGCTCCTTCGCCGAGGGCGCCGAGCGCAACCGCGCCCTCGGGCTCTGGGCCGCGATGGGCGGCGTCGGCGGCTCCGCCGGCGCGCTGCTCGGCGGCGCCCTCACCCAGGCCTTCGACTGGCCCGCCGTCTTCATCATCAACGTCCCGGTCGGCATCGCCGTGGTGCTCGCCGGCCGCCGCCTCATCCCCGCCGCCGCCGCGGTCGCCGCGGAGCGCAGGCTCGACGTCCCCGGCGCGGTGCTGATCAGCGGCGGCCTCACCTCGATCGTCTACGGCATCGTGCGCACCGACTCGCTCGGCTGGGGCTCGCTCGGCGTGCTGGTCCCGCTGGCGCTCGGCCTGGTCCTGCTCGGCCTCTTCGCCCTGGTCGAGGGCAAGCTCGCCGCCGACCCGCTGATCCCGCTCGACGTCTTCAAGATGCCGGCGCTGCGCGCGGCCAACCTGGTCGTCGCGCTGCTCTTCGCCGCGATGTTCGGGATGTGGTACTTCGTCAGCCTCTACCTGCAGGAAGTGAAGGGCGAGGACGCGCTGGTCGCGGGCGTCTCCTTCCTGCCGATGACGCTGCTCGTGTTCGCCGGCTCGGCCAGCGCGCCGAAGCTGGTGGCGCGGCTCGGCGTGCGGACGACGCTCGGCATCGGCATGGTGCTGGCGACGGTCGGCTTCCTCGTGCTGGCGACGGTCGAAGCCTCGAGCGCCTACGAGGTCGCGATCCTCCCCGGCGGCATGCTCGCCGCCCTCGGCACCGGCTGGTCGCTGGTCCCGGCGACGATCGTCGCGGTCAAAGGCGTGCCGCCGCAGCAGAACGGGCTCGCCTCCGGCGTCGTCAACACCTCGCGCCTGGTCGGCGGCACGCTCGGCCTGGCGGTGCTGACGACCCTCGCCACCTCCCGCACCGGCGACCTGCTCGGCGGCGGCACCGCGCAGCTCGACGCGCTGACCAGCGGCTACCGACTCGCCTTCCTGGTCGGCGCCGGCCTCTGCCTCCTCGGCGCGGGCGCCGCGGTCACCCTGCTGCGCGGCCGACCCGAGGCGGTCCCGCAGGCAGCCTGAGCCGTGTAGGGTCCGCGCCGTGCCACCGAATCCGCGGCCGATCCCCCGCTTCATCGCCGACACGAGCCAGGAGGGCATCGCCGCCGGCCGCTTCGCCGCGCGCCTGCGCGACGCCTTCGTCGAAGCCG
>DASZUW010000036.1:0-3982 GCA_035547475.1 Solirubrobacterales bacterium | reverse complement strand
ACAAGCGACGGCCCCGGCGCCGCGGTTGCGGTCGCACGCCGAGGCGACCCGGGCGGCGCGCGCCTTCGCCGCCGAGATCGCCCCGGGCGCGATCGAGCGCGACCGCGAGCGGCGCGTGCCGGTCGCCGAGCTGGAGGCGCTGGGGCGGACCGGCATCCTCGCGCTCGGCGTGCCGGTTGAGCGGGGCGGGGGCGGGGCGAGCGCGGCGACGATCGTTGAGGTCTTCCGCATCATCAGCGCCGCCGACCCGGCGATCGGCCAGGTCCCGCAGAACCACTTCATGCTGGTCGACGCGCTGGTCCGCTACGGCGACGTCGCCCAGAAGGAGCTCTTGCTGGGCGAGGTGGTGCGCGGCGCGCGCTTCGGCAACGCCTGGTCGGAGCGCGGCGGCCAGCACCCGCTCGACACGAAGACGGTGCTGCGCGAGACCGACGCGGGCCTGCGGCTGGAGGGGCGCAAGTACTACTCGACCGGCGCGCTGACCGCCCAGTGGGTGCCGGTGCTGGCGCGCGACGAGACGCGGCCGGAGGAGGAGGCGCGCTGCTTCGTCTACCTGCCGCGCGAGGTGCCGGGGCTCGAGGTCGACCAGGATTGGAGCGCCTTCGGGCAGCGCGCGACGCTCAGCGGGACGACGGTGCTGCGTGATGTCGCGGTGCGGCCGGAGTGGGTGCTGCGCACGCCGGTGCGCAAGTCGAAGGCCGACACCTTCGCCGCCTTCGGCCAGATCCTCCACGCGGCCGTCGACGTCGGCATCGCCCGCGGCGCGCTCGCGGAGGCGGCGCACCACCTCGGGTCCAACGCTCGCGCCTGGTTCGAAGCGGCCGTCGAGCGACCGGGTGACGAGCCGCACGTCGTCGCGGCCTTCGGTCGGCTCGAGGTGCGGGTGCGGGCCGCCGAAGCGCTGCTCGACGCCGCGGCGCGCGCCCTCGACGCGGCCGCCGCGGACCCGACGCCGGCGCTGATCGACGCCGCCCGCATGAGCGTCGCCGCGGCGCGCGCCGGTGCCGCCGAGACCGCGCTCGAGGTGGCGAGCGAGGCGCTCGACGCGCTCGGCTCCTCGGCCGCCGACGGGGCCTACGGGCTCGACCGCCACTGGCGCAACGCGCGCACCCACACCCTGCACGACCCGACCCGCTGGAAGCACGTCCACCTCGGCCGCAACGTGCTCGACGGCGTCGTCCCCGGCCCTGACAACTTCTTGATCTGACCCGGCCCCGACCCACGGAAGGACCCCGACCCATGCCCCGCCTGCGCTTCAACGCCTTCTCGATGAGCTGCGTCTCCCACATCCACCACGGCCAGTGGACGCGCCCCGAGTCGCGCAGCGTCGACTACACCGACCTCGACGCCTGGGTGGAGCTGGCGCGGCTCTTGGAGCGCGGCAAGTTCGACGCGCTGTTCCTCGCCGACGTGGTCGGGACCTACTCGAGCTACGGCGGCAGCCGCGACGCGGCCGTCGAAGAGGGGTTGCAGACGCCGGTGAACGACCCCTCGCTGCTGATCCCGGCGATGGCGCTCGCGACCGAGAACCTCGGCTTCGCCTTCACCCAGTCCATCCTGCAGGAGCCGCCGTTCAACTTCGCCCGCCGGCTCTCGACCCTCGACCACCTGACCAAGGGGCGCGTCGGCTGGAACATCGTCACCTCCTACCTCGCCGACGCGGGGCGCAACCTCGGGTACGGCGGGCTGCCCTCGCACGAGGAGCGCTATCGGCGCGCCGAGGAGTACATGCAGGTGATCTACAAGCTGCTCGAGGGGAGCTGGGAGGAGGACGCCGTGGTCCGTGACGTCGAGCGCGGCGTCTACGCCGACCCGGCGAAGATCCACGACATCGACCACCGCGGCGAGTTCTACCCCGACGTGCCGGGGCCGCACCTCTCCGAGCCCTCGCCGCAGCGCACGCCGGTGCTCTTCCAGGCGGGCGCCTCGGAGTGGGGGCGGGACTTCGCCGCCCGCAACGCGGAGGCGATCTTCATCATCGCGAGCACCCACGAGGCGGCGCGGATCGTGATCGAGGACGTGCGCGGGCGCGCCGCCCGCTTCGGCCGCGAGCCGGAGGACATCGTCTTCTTCCTCGGCATGTCGTTCATCGTCGGCGGCACCGAGGAGGAGGCGCGGCGCAAGGCCGCCGATCTGGACGCGACCGCGAGCCCGCGCGGGTACGCCGCCCACACCGGCGGCGGGATGGGGGTCGACCTCTCCGGGATCGACCTGAACACGCCGATCGGTGAGCTCGACGCCTACAACACCCAGGGGATCGCGCGGAGCCTGATCGACTCCGCCCCGGACAAGACCTGGACCTTCGGCGACCTGCTCGCGAGCCGCGCGATCAACCGCATCGTCGGTGCGCCGGAGCAGATCGCCGACGAGCTCGAGGCCTGGCTCGAGGTCGGCGTCGGCGGCATCAACATGCCCTACTACGTGACGCCGGGGACCTTCGCCGACTTCATCGACGGCGCGGTGCCGGAGCTGCAGCGGCGCGGGCTGATGCAGAGCGAGTACGCGGAGGGGACGCTGCGCGAGAAGCTCGGCGACGGGGCGGCCGGGGCGCGGCTGCCGGAGTCGCATCCGGGCGGGCGCACGCGGCGCGAGCGCCTCGGCCTGGCCTCGGCGGCCTGAGGAGGCCCGCGATGCCCGTCCGACTCCACTGGTTCCTGCCGACCAACGGCGACTCCCACACCGACCTCAGCCTCGGCAACGCGGTAGGCGCGCACGGGGCGCGGATCGACGACGCGGCGACGAACGCGCGCAAGGGCGACCTCGCCTACATGTCGCAGGTGGCGCGCGCCGCGGAGGCGCTGGGGTTCGAGGCGGCGCTGACGCCGACCAGCTCCTGGTGCGAGGAGGCGTGGGTGATCACGGCGGCGCTGACGCAGCTCACCCGCGACTTCAAGTTCCTCGTCGCCTTCCGTCCCGGCCTGCAGTCGCCGACCCTGGCGGCGCAGGCGGCGGCGACCTACCAGCGGGTGTCGGGTGGGCGGCTCTTGTTGAACGTGGTGGTCGGCGGCGACGCGGTCGAGCAGCGCCGCTACGGCGACACGATCGGCAAGGACTCGCGCTACGCGCGCGCCGACGAGTTCCTGGCGATCGTGCGCGAGCTGTGGGGCGGGGAGGAGGTCGACTTCTCCGGCAAGTGGTACGAGATCGAGGGGGCGCGGCTGCTCGACCCGCCGGCCTGGCCGACGGTGTACCTGGGCGGCAGCTCCGCCGCCGCCGTCGAGGTCGCCGCCCGCCGCGCCGACGTCTTCCTCACCTGGGGCGAGCCGCCCGACGCCGTCGCGGCGAAGCTCGACGCGGTGCGCGAGGCGGCCGAGCGCGAGGGCCGCGAGCTCGGCTTCGGCATCCGCCTCCACGTCATCACCCGCGACAGCGCCGCGGAGGCGTGGGCCGTGGCCGACCGCATGCTCGCCAACCTCTCCGCCGAGCAGATCGCCCAGGCCCAGTCGATCCAGCGCCTCTCCGAATCGGAGGGCCAGCGCCGCATGACCGCGCTCCACGGCGGCCGCACCGACCACCTCGAGGTCGCCCCCAACCTCTGGGCCGGCATCGGCCTCGTCCGCGGCGGCGCCGGCACCGCCCTGGTCGGCTCCCACGAGGAAGTCGCCGACCGCATCGCCGAGTACCACGACCTCGGCATCGACGAGTTCATCCTCTCCGGCTACCCCCACCTGGAGGAGGCCTACCGCGTCGGCGAGGGCCTCCTGCCGGTGCTACGGGCGCGTGGCCTGGTGGCCGCGCGTGAGGCGGTCGTGGCATAAGGTCGGACGGAGGCTGCGAGGGGGCGCGGGCTCGGGCCGTCCACAAGGGTTCGGGATGCCGCCGGCGCGTCCTGGGCGCCTCATGGGGGCCCTGGCAGGCTGTGACCCCCATGAGGCGCCCAGGACGGTGGGGCTTTCGTGAGACAGGGGGCGGGGGTCCGTGACGGAGTGCGGGGTCCCGTCACCGCTCATGCGGACCGCGCGTCGATGGGCCGAAAAGTCCT
>DASZUW010000035.1:0-1704 GCA_035547475.1 Solirubrobacterales bacterium | reverse complement strand
ATGTGGCTGGTCTCTTTGACCATGAAGATGAAGTCGGTCATCGCCGGCGAGTAGACCGCGCCGCCCGCGCAGGGGCCCATGATCAGGCTGATCTGCGGGATCACGCCAGAGCATTTGACGTTGCGGGCGAAGACGTCACCGTAGGCGCCGAGCGAGACGACGCCCTCCTGGATCCGCGCGCCGCCCGAGTCGTTGATGCCGATCACCGGCGCCCCGACCTCGGCGGCAAGATCCATGACCTTGCACATCTTCTCCGCCATCACCTCGCCGAGGCTGCCGCCGAAGACGGTGAAGTCCTGGGAGAAGACGAAGACCGTGCGGCCTTCGATCGTCCCGTGGCCGGTGACGACGGCGTCGCCCCAGGGCCGTTTCTTCTGCATCTCGAAGTCGTAGGTGCGGTGGCGCACGAAGGTGTCGAGCTCCTCGAACGAGCCCGGATCGAGCAGGAGGTCGATGCGCTCGCGCGCGGTCAGCTTGCCGCGGGCGTGCTGCTTCTCGACCGCTTCCTCGGAGGCCGAGTGGATCGCCGCCTCGCGCAGTTCGCGCAGGTAGGCGAGCTTCTCCTCGTGCGTGATCGGGTTCTTTTCGCGGATATCGGACGACATACGGGGTGGGCCGCAGGGGGCGGGCGCGATTCTATGTGGAGCGGAAAACAAAAGGCCCGCCGGGTGGCGGGCCTTTGTCGTCGCGTTGGTGGAAGCTCTCAGCTGAAGGGGCGCCGCTGCGGCTCCGCGAGCCGGTCGAGGAAGGCCTCCAGGTCGGCCTGCGCCAGCCCGGTGCGCTCCTCCGCGCGCACGTGGACCCGCGTGCCGAAGCCCTTTTCGGCCATCGTGACCTCGACGCCTTCGACCTCGGCAAGGAGCTCCGCCAGCTCCGGCTGCGACTTCATCAGGGTCCTCGACGCCTCGATCATGGCCCCCGATTCGGCCGCCGGGCGGGCGTTCCTGCCGGGCGCCCGGCTTGGGAAGGAACGTTCACGGGGTACCGTGCGCCGATGAGCGACGCGGCGCGGATCGAACGGCTGGCGAAGGAGAAGCTCGGCATCGAGCGGCTCCACCCCGGGCAGCTGGAGGCGATCGAGGCGGTCGCCGGCGGCCGCGACACGCTGGCGGTGATGTCGACCGGGTATGGCAAGTCGGCGATCTACCAGCTGGCGGGCAAGCTGCTCGGTGGGCCGACGATCGTCGTCTCGCCGCTGATCGCCCTGCAGCGCGACCAGGTCGAGGCGATCGAGGAGCACATCGGCGTCAGCGAGGCGGCGGAGCTGAACTCGACCGTGTCGGAGAAGAAGCGCCACGAGCTGATCGAGGCGCTGGAGCGCGGCGAGCACGAGTTCGTGCTGCTCGCGCCGGAGCAGCTCGCCAAACCGGAGGTGCTGGAGGAGCTGGCGGCGACCGAGCCCTCGCTGCTGGTCGTCGATGAGGCCCACTGCATCAGCGAGTGGGGCCACGACTTCCGCCCCGACTATCTGCAACTGGGCGCGTTCGCCGAGCGGCTCGGGCGGCCGACGATCCTGGCGCTGACCGCGACCGCCTCTCCCCCGGTCCGCCGCGAGATCGTCGAGCGCCTCGGCATGCGCGACCCGGCCCAGGTGATCCGCGGCTTCGACCGTCCCAACCTCCACTTCGCGGTGCGCCGGTTCACCGACGCGCGCGAGAAAGAGAGGGCGCTGGTCGAGGCGGTCGCCGCCGCGGCCAAGCCGGG
>DASZUW010000034.1:0-4398 GCA_035547475.1 Solirubrobacterales bacterium | reverse complement strand
CTCCTCGGCGATGTTGCGGATGAGCTCCTGGATCAGCACGGTCTTGCCGACGCCGGCGCCGCCGAACAGCCCGACCTTGCCGCCTTTGGCGTACGGCGCGAGCAGGTCGATGACCTTGATCCCGGTCTCCAGGATCTCCTGCGTCGGGGTCAGGTCGGAGGCCTTCGGGGCGGGGCGGTGGATCGGCCAGCGCTCGGCGTCGGCGGCGATCGCGTCGCCGTTGTCGATCGGGTCGCCCAGCAGGTTGAAGATGCGGCCCAGGGTCACGTCGCCGACCGGGACGGTGATCGGACCGCCGGTGTCGACGACCTTGTCACCGCGCTGCACGCCGTCGGTGGCGTCCATGGCGACCGCGCGGACGCGGTCGTCGCCGAGGTGCTGCTGGACCTCGCAGACCAGTTCGGTGTTGTCGCCCTCGTCGTTACCGCGACTCTCGATCACGATCGCCGAGTAGATCTCCGGCAGCCCGTCGGGGAAGACGGCGTCGACCACCACTCCGGTGACCTGCTCGACCCGCCCGATGTTCTGCTCGCCTGCTCCGTTGCCGTTCTCAGCCATTGGTTCCTTTTCCTGGTCTTCGAAATTTGCGGGTCTGCCGTCTAGCTCAGCGCCTCGGCGCCGGCGACGACCTCGAGGATCTCCTGAGTGATTTCCGCCTGGCGGGCGCGGTTCATCTCCAGGGTCAGTTTGTCGTTGATTTTTTCCGCGTTCTCGGCCGCGTTGCGCATCGCGGTCATCCGCGCGCCGAGCTCCGAGGCGGCCGACTCGAGCAGCGCCCGGTAGACCGAGATCGTCACGTACTCCGGGATCAGCCGCGCGAGCAGCTCCTCGGCGTCCGGCTCGAAGAACCACTCCGAGCGCGCCTGGCCGCCGCCCGACTCGGCCTCCTCCGGTTCCTCCTCGGCCTCCGCCCCCTCGCCGACGACCTCGGCCTGCTGCAGGGGCAGCAGGGTCTGGCGCCAGACGTGCTGGGTGAGCGGCGAGACGAAGCGGTTGTAGATCAGCTCGACCCGGTCGACCTCCTCGTCGACGTAACGGGCGACCAGCTCCTCGCCGATCTGCCGCGCGTCGGCGAACGACGGGCGGTCGGTGAAGCCGGTGTATTCGCCCGCCAGCTCCTGTTTGCGGAAGGTCATCGCGGAGACGCCCTTGCGGCCGACAACCGAGAAGATCGGCTGGGCGCCTTCGCCCCGGACGCGGTCGGCAGAGCGCATGCCCTCGCGGATGATGTTCGAGTTGAAGGCGCCGGCCAGGCCGCGGTCGGCGGTGACGAGGACGACGCCGACCTTGCGCACGTTCTCGCGCTCGACCAGCACCGGGACGCGCGGCACGCCACCCGCGTGGGCGGAGGCGATGCGGGTCAGTTTCCGCATCCCCTCCGAGTAGGGGCGCAGGTCGGCGATCCGCTGTTCGGAGCGACGCAGGCGCGCCGCCGCCACCATCTCCATCGCGCGCGTGATCTTGTTGATGTTTTTGATCGACGCGATGCGACTTTTGACTTCCTTCTGCGAGGCCATGGTTCTGCTCCGGTCAGGCTAGGAAGCCGCGGACGCCTCCGCGGTCGCGTCCTGGGTCTCGGTCTCCGAGGCCGGCGATTTCGGCTGCTCGTCGGCTTTCGTGCCGGGATCGGACACGCCCAGCTCACCGGCCTCGACCGGCTTGCCGTGCTCGTCGAAGTCGGGGCCGAAGTCCTCGACGAAGGCGGCGATCGCCTTGCCGAGCGCCTCCTCGTCGGAGTCCGAGAGCTGGCCGGTCTCCTCGATCCGGTCGAGCAGCGCCTTCTGCTCGGAGTGCAGGCGGACCCGCAGGTCGCCGAGGAACTCCGCCACCCGCTCGACTTTGATCCGGTCGAGGTAACCGCCGGTGCCGGAGTAGATCGAGGCGACCTGGTCGGCGACGGCGAGCGGTTCGCGCTCTTTCTGTTTCAAGAGCTCGACCAGGCGTTCGCCCCGGGTCAGCGCTTTCTGCGTCTCCGGATCGAGCTCGGAGCCGAACTGGGCGAAGGCCTCGAGGTCGCGGTACTGGGAGAGGTCCAGGCGCAGTTTTCCGGCGACCTTCTTCATCGCCTTCGTCTGCGCGTTGCCGCCGACGCGGGACACCGAGATGCCGACGTTGATCGCCGGGCGGACGCCGGAGAAGAACAGGTCGGACTCGAGGAAGATCTGCCCGTCGGTGATCGAGATGACGTTGGTCGGGATGTAGGCCGAGACGTCGGAGGCCTGGGTCTCGATGATCGGCAGCGCCGTCAGCGAGCCGCCGCCGAGGTCGTCGTTCAGCTTCACCGCCCGCTCCAGCAGGCGCGAGTGCAGGTAGAAGACGTCGCCCGGGTAGGCCTCGCGGCCCGGCGGGCGCCGCAGCAAGAGCGACATCTGGCGGTACGCGGAGGCGTGCTTGGTGAGGTCGTCGTAGACGCAGAGCGCGGCTTTGCCGTTGTAGAGGAAGTGCTCGGCCATCGCGCAGCCCGCGTAGGGGGCGATGTACTTGATCGGCGCCGCCTCGTCGGCCGGCGCGGCGACGATGATGGTGTTCTCCATCGCGCCGTTCTCCTCCAGCACCTCTTTCAGCTGGACGACGGTCGACATCCGCTGCCCGATCGCGACGTAGACGCAGATCAGGTCCTTGTCGCGGTTGTTGATGATCGTGTCGATCGCGATCGCGGTCTTGCCGGTCTGGCGGTCGCCGATGATCAGCTCGCGCTGGCCGCGGCCGATCGGGATCATCCCGTCGATCGCCATCAGGCCGGTCTGCACCGGTTCCTCGACCGGCTGGCGCTCGACCACGCCGGGCGCTTTGAACTCGGCCGGGCGGGTCTCGGTGGTCGCCACGTCGCCACGGTTGTCGAGCGGGCGGCCGAGCGGGTCGACCATGCGGCCGAGCAGCCCCTCGCCCACCGGGATCTCCAGCAGGTGGCCGGTCCGTTTCACCGTGTCGCCCTCGACGATCTTGTCCCACTCGCCGAACAGCACGGCGCCCACGTTGTCGGACTCGAGGTTCAGCGCCAGGCCGGTCACCCCGTGGGGCAGCTCCAGCATCTCCAGCGCCATGCAGTTGTCGAGTCCGTGGACGCGGGCGATGCCGTCGGCGACCGAGAGGACGGTGCCGACCTCGGTCAGGTCCGCCGAGTCCGTCTCCAGTCCCTCGATGCGCTCGCGCAGGATGCTCGCGATCTCGTCCGGCTTGATCTCCATCGCCATGCTTCTACTTCCTCCTTACGCCGCGCTCGCGACGCTTTTTCGCAGTTTCTCCAGACGAGTGCGGATGCTCGCGTCAAGGACCATGTTGCCGACCCGCAGCACGATGCCGCCGAGGATCCCGTCGTCCACCTCGCTCGACAGCTCGACCTTCTCGCCGGTCTGCCGTTCGACCTCCTCGCCGATCTTCCCGACCACCGCCGGGTCGAGCTCGATCGCCGAGGTGACGGTCACGTCGAGGCGGCGGTTCGCCTTTTTCCAGAGCTCGTCGAACTCGCGCCGGATGCGGAAGATTTCCGGCATCCGGCCTTTCTCGACCAACAGCTCGAGGAAGTTGGCGAACTCCGGCTCCGCACCGGTCACCGCCCGCCGCAGCCCGTCCACCTTGTCGTTCGAGCTGAGGTACGGGCTGAACAGGAAGACCTGCAGCTCGCGGTCGCCGTCGACGGCCGCGGCGAACTGCGCCAGCTGCTCCTGCAAGGTGTCGATCTTGCCTTTGTCCTCCCCGGCGGCGAAGAGGGCCTCGGCGTATACGCGGGCGGCGTCGGCCATGCTCTCCCGGTACCCCTAGTTCTCCGAGCCCGAGAGCGCGGAGAAGTCGACCTCGCCGAGCGCCTCCTCCACGAGCCGTCGCTGGTCGTCCTCGGTGAGCGTCTTGCGGGTGACTTTCTCCGTCGCCAGGACGGTGAGGTCGGCGACCTCTTTGCGGATCGACTCGAGCGAGCGGCGCGTCTCGGCCTCGATGTCGCGCTGCGCCTGGGCGACGAGCTCGTCGCGCCTCTCGCGCCCGGCGGCGGTCGCCTCCTGCTCCGCCGTCTCGGCGGCTTTGCGCGCCCGGGCCATGATCTCGTCGGCCTGCTCCCGCGCCTCGGCGAGGCGGCTGCGGTACTCCTCGAGCAGTTCGTCGGACTCCTTGCGCTGCCGTTCGGCGGCGTCGATCGACTCCGCGATCGTCTTCGCGCGTTTGTCCAGGGCCTCCTGGATCCGCGGGAAGGCGACCTTGCTCAGGACCCACATCGTGAACAGGAACACGATCAGCGTCCAGATCATCAGCCCGACGCCGGGCGAGACCAGGAAGCTTCCTTCGCTCGCCGCGACCGGGATCGCGGCTATTTGGCCGGCGAGCGCCATCGCTACGAGAGGAAGAAGGCGATCAGGCCGAAGATGAACGTGTAGAACGCCACGGCCTCGGTGAGCGCGAAGCCGA
>DASZUW010000033.1:0-3482 GCA_035547475.1 Solirubrobacterales bacterium | reverse complement strand
CACCTGGTCGGCAAGCCCGCCCGGGGCGCTCAGTCCCAAGGTGTAATAGGAGGCACACAGGTTGGTCCGTCCGGCGCGGCACCAGTCGCACTCGCCGCAGGAGACGCCGGCGCCGGAGACGACGCGGTCGCCGACCGCGAGCCCCTCCACCCCGTCGCCGGTCGCCTCGACCCGGCCGACGAACTCGTGGCCGATGATCAGCGGGCCGACCAGGCCGCTGCCCGGGTGGCGCTCGTGCAGCGGGATCATGTGCGGGCCGTGAGCGTACTCGGAGGCGTCGGTGCCGCAGATCGCCGCCATCGCCGGCGCGATCAGCACCTCCCCCGGCCCCGGCTCGCCCGGCTCCGCCACCGATTCGACCCGGACGTCGCCCGCCCCGTGGTAGACCGCCGCGCGCATCACGAGGCCGAGCGGCGGCCGGCGTTCCGGGCCTGCGTGTAGATGCCGGCGGCGACGAGGACGAGGATGCCGACGATCCAGTACTGCCAGGACTGGCCGAGTTTGAGGAAGGTGGTCGAGTTGTTGGCCTGCTGCAGCAGGCAGGCGCCGAGCAAGACGCCGATGAACGAGCCGCGCCCGCCGAAGAGGCTGGCGCCGCCGAGCACCACCGCGGTGATCGAGCTGAGCGTGTAGGTGACGCCCTGGGTCGGGTCGCCGACGCCGAGCTGGGCCATCAGCATCACCGCGCCGAGGAAGGTCAGCAGCGAGCTCGCGACGTAGGCGCCGATGAAGGTCCGGTTGGTCTTCACCCCGAGGCGGTGGGCGGCGTCCTCGCGCGAGCCGACGGCCCGCAGGTCGAGGCCCCAGCGGCTGCGCCGCAGCAGGTACTCGAGCACGACGGCGAGGACCACGGCGACGATGAAGGCGAGCGGGATCCCGGCGACCTTCGTTTTGATCGCTTCGGTGATGTTCCCGGCGATGTAGCCGCCCTGCGTGCTCCGCATCAGGAGGGAGACGCCTTGCAGCGCGATGTAGGTCGCCAGGGTGGCGGCGATCGGCGTGAACTTCGCGAACCGCACCAGGGTGCCGTTCAGGGTCCCGACGACCAGCGCCGCCCCGATCATGATCAGGAAGCCGAGGATCACGGTCCCGGTCGACTTCCCTTCGACCGCGAAGAAGCTGGCGATGACGACGAGCATCCCCGCCAGCGGGCCCACCGACAAATCGATCCCGCCGGTGAAGATGACGACCATCTGGCCGAAGCCGATGAACGCCAGCGCCGCCACCAGGAGCATGATCGAGTTGAGGTTGAAGGAGCTGGTGACGAGGTGGTTCTGGCTGTAGGTGTAGATGCCGTAGACCAGCATCACCGCGATCAGGATCAGGCTCGGCGCGAAGTCGCCGCGGGCGAAGCTCCGCAGCCGGCCGGCGAGGCCCTCGTGGCGGCGCTCGGCGCGCCGCTTGTCGGCCTCCTCGCGATGGGTGTTGGCGGTGACGATCGAGCGGGCGATCTGTTCCTCGGAGACGTCGGAGTCGGTCAGCTGGGCGACCACCTGGCCGCGCGAGAAGACGACGATCCGGTCGCAGAGGCCCTCCAGCTCGAGGCTGTCGGAGGAGACGACGATCACCGGGATGCCGCTCTCGGCGATCTCCCGCAGGCTGCGGTAGATCTCGACCCGGGCGCCGGCGTCGACGCCCTGGGTGGGCTCGTCGACGATCACGAGCTTCGGCTGCGAGAGCAGGACGCGGGCGAGCGCCACCTTCTGCTGGTTGCCGCCGGAGAGGCTGCCGACCAGCGTCTCGATCGACGGCGTGCGCACGTCGAGCGCCTCGCTCTGCCGGCGCACCGCCCCGACCTCCTTGCGGCGGCTGACGAAGCCGAAGCGCGAGTACTCGGGCAGCGCCGAGAGCGCCGCGTTCTCGCGCACCGACAGCGGCATCACCAGGCCCTCGTGGTGGCGGTCGGCGGAGATGTAGAGGATGCCCGCGTCGTTGGCCGCCTTCACGCGGTTCGACCTGATCCGTCGGCCGCCCAGTTCCACCTTGCCCGACGCCTTCTCGAGGCCGGCGAGGGCGCGGACGAACTCCGTCTGCCCGTTGCCGGCGATCCCGGCAAGGCCGAGGATTTCCCGCGGCTGCACCTCGAGCTGGACGCCGTGGAAGCCGTTGCCGCTCAGGCCGTCGACCCGCAGCGCCGCGTCTTCGGTGCGGTGCGGCGGCTTGTCGGGGAAGGCCGCTTCGAGTTTGCGGCCGACGATCAGCTGCAGCATCTCCTCGTCGGACATCTCGCCGATCGGGGCGCTGCCGCGCACCTCGCCGTCGCGCATCACCGTGACGCGGTCGGCGATCCGGCGCACCTCCGGCAGGCGGTGGGAGATGTAGATCACGGCGGCGTTGCGCTCGGTCGCCGCGCGGACCTGTTCGAAGACCTTGTCGACCATCGCTTCGCCGAGCGGCGCGGTCGGCTCGTCGAGGATCAGCACCTTCGGTTCGAGCGCCAGCGCCTTGGCCAGCTCGAGCAGCTGGCGCTGGCCGACCGTGAGGTCCTCGATCCGGACGCCGAGCGGGACCTCGAGGCCGATGCGCTCGAGCTGCTCGCGCATCCAGGCGCGGCCCGACGCGCCGCGGGTGACGACGTCGCGGGGCGCCGCGATCGCCATGTTCTCGGCCACCGTGAGGTCGGGCAGCAGGGCCGGATCCTGGCGCACGATCGCCAGGCCCATCTCCTGGGCGACCAGCGGCGGGATCGCGTCGAAGGTCCGGCCCGCCAGCTCGATCGTCCCCTCGTCGGGGGCGATCGCGCCGGCGGCCACGGCCATCAGCGTCGACTTGCCGGCGCCGTTCTCGCCCAAAAGCGCGTGGACCTCGCCCGGCGCCGCGGAGAAATCGACGCCGCGCAGTGCCCGCACCCCGGGGAACGACTTCTCGATCCCCCGGAGGCGGAGCACCGCGCCCACCCCGGACTCAGGCTTGCTCGTCTTGGTCTTGGTGGTGGCGTCCATGTGTGCTTATTCGAGCGCCGCCGCCAGTTCGGATTCACTCAGGTGCGACGACAGGATCGCTTCGCCGGTCAGCGATTTGTTGCACTGGACCGGGTGCGGCTTGCCCGTGATCGAGTCCTCGAACGGCTTCTGCGGCGACACGGTCGTCGAAGGCGGCGTGCCTTCGCTCGCTTCGGCCACGGCCCAGTCGATCGCCAGCCGCACCATCCAGTTCTGCGAGTCCACGGTGAACAGCGGGAACCCTTTTTCCTTCTGGATGCAGCCGAGTTCGTTCGAGTCCTCGGTGGCGATCGGCGGGATTTCGCGGCCCGCCTGTTCGAAGGCCGGGAACGAGCTCGCCAGGGCGGCACCGAAGTCGGTCGTGATCGCGTCGATTTCGGGGTACTTGGCCAGGTTCGCGGAGACCACCTGCTGCGTCTTCGCCGGTTCCCAGTTGGTGACCGAGAAGGGCTGTTCGCCGATCAGTTCGATCCCTTTGCCCTTGATGACTTCGCCCATGCCTTCGTACTCTTCGAGGCTCTGGGTGTTGCCGGCGGGTCC
>DASZUW010000032.1:0-2725 GCA_035547475.1 Solirubrobacterales bacterium | reverse complement strand
CCGGCATCCTGGACCCCCGCCCCCCGGGCGGCGCCCCGGACCCCCCGCCCCGCCGCCCTACCCCAGCGGCTGGTACTCGCCCGCGTGGAAGACCAGCGGTTTGCCCTCGGCGGTGGTCAGGTCGGTGACCGCGCCGGTCAGGATCACGTGGTCGCCCGCGGCGATCACGTCTTCGAGGTCGCAGGCGAGCCAGAGGAGGGCGTCGTCGATCGCGGGCAGGCCGTCGCGCTCGGTCCAGGCGACGCCCGCCCACTTGTCGGCGACCGGGGCCTTGGTGGCGAAGGCGCGGGCCACGCCCTCCTGGCCGTCGTGGAGGACGCTGATCGAGAAGCGGTCGGCGGCCTGGGCGGCGAGCAGGGTGCGGGAGCCGCGGTCGAGGCAGGCGAGCATCAGCATCGGCTCGATCGAGAGGGAGGTGACGGCGTTGGCGGTGGCGCCGGCGGGCCCGTCCTCGCCGCTCGTGGCGACGATCGTGACCCCCGTCGGAAGGCGTTTCATCGCCGATCTGAAGCGGTCTGGAGAGGGTCGGGTCATCGCGGGACGATCTGGATCGTCGCCAAACAATATGATCCGCGCCGCGTGCGTCCGAAGACGATGATCCTGATAGTCGCGGTGATCGCCGCCGCCCTCGGCATCTCCGCCTGTGGGTACGGCGAAGAAGGCCTTGCCGTGAAGTCCGGTGAACAGGACTACAACGGCGCGGTGCTGTTCGCCCAGCGCTGCTCGGGCTGCCACACGCTGAGCGCGGCCGGCACCCAGGGCAGCGGCAACCGCGGCCAGCGGACCCAGGGACCGAACCTGAACCAGCGCGAAGAGAGCGTCAACGACGTGCTCTTCGCGATCCACAACGGCGGCTTCTCCGGCGCGATCATGCCGCAGAACATCGTCGTCGGCAAGGAAGCCGAAGAGGTGGCGGAATTCGTCGCCAAGTACGCGGGCTCCGACGCCAAGGAATCACCTCGCCCCGGCGAGGAAACCGGCCCGGCCGAACCTTAGAGCCCCGACGATGCTGGACCTGAAGCTGCTCCGCTCCGAGCCCGAGCGGGTCAAGGCGGCTTTGGCGCGCCGCGGCGCCGGCGACGAGGTCGACGAGCTGCTGAACCTGGACGCGCGGCGCCGCGAGCTCCTGCCGACGATCGAGGACGCCCAGGCGGAGCGCAACGCCGCCTCGAAGCGGATCGGCGAGATCAAGCGCGAGGGCGGCGACGCCGAGGCGGAGATCGCGGCGGTCGGCCGGCTGCGCGAGACGATCGACGCCGGCAAAGCGGAGTTGGAGAGGATCGAGGGCGCGCTGCGCGAGCTCACCCTCGCGCTGCCGAACATCCCCGACGACGATGCGCCCGACGGGATGACCGAGGACGACGCGGTCGTCTTGCGGGAGGTCGGTGAGAAGCCCAGCTTCGACTTCGAACCGCGCGACCACCTGGACATCGGCACCGATCTCGGCCTCATCGACATGGAGGCCGGCGCGCGGCTCTCTGGCTCGCGCTTCGCCTACCTGAAGGGCGAACTGGTGCTGCTGGAGCTGGCGTTGGTGCGGCTGGCGGTCGACGTCGCCCGCGGCGAGGGCCACGAGCCGGTGGTGCCGCCGGTGCTCGTCCGCGAAGCGGCGCTGGAGGGGACCGGCTACTTCCCCGAGGCGCGCGAGCAGATCTACGAGATCGAGAAGGACGACCTCTTCCTCACCGGCACCTCGGAGGTCGCGCTGGCGGGCCTGCACGCCGATCAGATCCTCGAAGCCGACCAGTTGCCGCTCCGCTATTGCGCCTTCTCGACCTGCTTCCGGCGCGAGGCGGGCGCCGCCGGCCGCGACACCCGCGGCATCTTCCGCGTCCACCAGTTCGACAAGGTGGAGATGTTCTCGTTCGTCGCCCCGTCGGAGTCGAAGGCCGAGCACGAGCGGCTGCTGTCGATCGAGGAGCGGATCCTCGGCGAGCTCGAGATCCCCTACCGCGTGGTCAACATCGCGGTCGGCGACCTCGGCGCGCCGGCGGCGAAGAAGTACGACTGCGAGGCCTGGATTCCGTCACAGAGCCGTTACCGTGAGGTGACGTCCTGCTCGAACACCACCGATTACCAGGCGCGCCGCCTCGGTTGTAGGTATCGGCCGGGAGACGGCGAATCACCGGAGGCGGTGCACACGCTTAACGGGACCGCGACCGCGGTAGGAAGGACGATCATCGCCTTGATCGAGAACCGACAAGATGCTGACGGGAGCTTCACGCTACCCAGTTCTTTGCATCGATACGGCGCGCCTGAAAGAATTTCCGCGCGATGAGCACCACCGTGCGGGATGCCCGCCGAGTCGTCCTCTGCGACGACCACGAGATCGTCCGCGAGGCGATCAAGGCCCGGATGTCGGATTCGAGCGTCGTCGAGATCGTCGGCGAGGCGTCGAACGGCCGCGACGTCGTCGACGTGGTCAAAGAGCTGGAGCCCGACGTCCTGATCATCGACGTCGAGCTGCCGAAGCGCGACGGCATCGAGGCGACCCGCGAGGTGCTGAAGGTGCGCCCACGGACCAAGGTCATCATCTTCACCGCCCACGCCCAGCCCGACCTGCTGGCGCTGGCGCTGCGCGCCGGGGCGTCCGGCTACGTGCTGAAGTCGGCGCCCGCCGAGGACATCGCCAAAGCGGTCAAAGCCGTGACCGGCGGCGGGACGTTCCTCGGCGGCGACTTCGCCGGCGGCAAGCCCTCGGAGGTCGAGAAACTGCTCGAGCTCT
>DASZUW010000031.1:0-5577 GCA_035547475.1 Solirubrobacterales bacterium | reverse complement strand
GCCTCGTCGGTGCCCTCCTGATCGAGCAGAATGACGAGTGGCTGCTGACCCGGGGCTACCTCTCCAAGGAGTCGATCGCCCTGGTCCTCGAGGACCAGGGCGACGGGGACGGAAGCGAGGTGGCTGCCCTGGAGGTATGAGGAGTGCCGGCGGGTCCCGTTACACCACAACTCGCTACTTGACTGAGGCCTATCCGCCGGAGCGCCGCGGCTGGGCGATCGGGATCTGGATGGGCGTGGGGGCGCTGAGCGGCGCCCTCGGGCCGTTCGTCGGCGGCGCGCTCGTCGAGGGGATCGGCTGGCACTGGATCTTCTGGATCAACGTGCCGATCGGGGTGGCGCTGATCCCGATCGCGCTCGCCCGGGTCGGCGAGAGCCGCGGCGGCCACCCGCGCCTCGATCTGGTCGGGGTCGCGCTGGCGACCGCGGGGCTCTTCGGCATCACCTGGGGGATCGTCCACACCGATGTCGCGGCCTGGACCAGCGCCGGCGTGCTGGCGCCGATCGCGGCGGGGCTGGCGACGATGGGCGCGTTCGCCGCCTGGGAGCGCCGCGTCGCGCAGCCGATGCTGCCGCTCTCGATGTTCGGCGACGTCGGCTTCAGCGCCGCCAACGGGATCAGCTTCGCCCTCTACGCGGGCCTCTTCGGGGCGCTCTTTCTGATGTCGCAGTTCTTCCAGACGGCCCAGGGCGCCTCCCCCCTGCGGGCCGGGGCGGAGCTCCTCGCCTGGAGCGCGACCGGGATCTTCGTCGCCCCCCAGGCCGGGCGCCTCGCGGACCGCTTCGGCAACCGGCCGTTCATCCTCGGCGGCCTCGCGATGCAGACCATCGGCCTCGGCGGCGTCGCCCTCCTCGCCGACCCGGAGGCGCCGTTCCTGGCGCTCGCCCCGCTCCTCGTCGTCGCCGGCTCGGGTACCGCGCTCGCCTTCACCACGGTGGCGAACGAAGTCATGGCGTCGGTCCCGCCGGAGCGCACCGGGATCGCCTCCGGGATCAACAGCGCCCTGCGCGAGCTCGGCGGCGTCTTCGGCGTCGCCGTCCTGGCCTCCGTATTCGCCCACGCGGGCGGCTACTCGACCGCGGCCGAGTTCGTCGCCGGCTTCCGCCCCGCCCTCTGGGTCGCGGTCGCCTTCTCGGCCTGCGGCCTGGGACCGGCGCTGCTCCTGCGGCGCGGGCTGGGCCCGGACGGGGAGGATGGGGCGACGACCTCAGATCCAGTGACCGAGGGGACGAGTCCATGAAGGCGATAGTGGTGGAGGACGGGGCGGCGGGGGCGGCTGGGATGAGGCCGGTGGACCGGTCCGAGCCCGAGCCGGCGATCGACGACGTCGTCGTCGCGGCGCACCCGTCGGGCTTCGTCGGGACCGAGGTCTCCTGCTCCTCGGATCCGGCCAGGCACACCCCATGCAGTCGAACCCGCCGCGCTGGTTGACCGCCGCCGGCATCCGCGCCGTCCGCGCCCACGCCCATCTCCGCGACACCGTGCGCGAGCGCCGAATCGTCGCGGCACGGGCGAGGTTCCATGACGGCGGTCCGGGTTGCGGATGGCTAACCTCCATCCGCCGAACAAGGATAGTTTTCTTAAATTTCTCATGAGACGTCATCGGTCCGCATTCCTATCCGCGGCGCTCTTGGTCCTCATCGGGATCGGGGCTGCCGGGCCTCCCAGTGCCGCTGCGGCGGGGGCGCCGTCCCACCACGGGGCCGGCTTCGTCGACGTGTTGAGTCCGCGGCCGGGCGCCACGGTTCGGGGGGACACGGTGACGGTGAGGGTCCGCGTCAGGCCCGGAGCCCGCCTGGCGGCGCGCCTCCACGGGCATCGGATCGCCGCATCCTTCGTGTCGCGCCAGGCAGGCCGGCTTCGGGTCGCGCGGTTGTCGATCGGCCAGAGGGGGCTGCGCTACGGCATCGATCGGTTGACCTTCCTGGTGCACGACGGCAAGCGGAGTCGGGCCGAGGCCGTCTCCTTCGCGATGGTCCGGCGCGACCCCGGGCTCCTCCACCTCGAGGCGCCGCGGCGCACCGCGCGGGCGCTGCGGTTGCGGCTGCGGATCGCCCGGTCGGGGGCGAAGCTGCGTCTGCGGCTCAACGGCCGGGCGGTGAGGCTGCCCGGCGGCGCCGCGGTGCTCGGGGGAGAGCGGACCCTGCGGCTCTCCGCCGACGAGGGCCTGCGCCACGGCCGCAACTCGCTCCGGGTGACCGCGGTGGACCGCGTCGGCGGTCGCTTCGCGACCCGCCGCCTCCGGTTCCTCGTCACCCGCACCGCGCCGATCGCCGGCGCCGGGCCCGGCCACCGGGTGGTGCTCGGCGCCGCCGTGCGGCTCGACGCCACCGCCACCGAGGCCGCGCACCGCGCGTCCTCGCTGGGCTACCGCTGGCGGATCGCCCGCGCACCGCGCGGGTCGCGGGCGCGCCTTTTGGGTGCGCGGACGCCGCGGCCGCGCCTCGTGCCGGACCTCCCCGGCCACTACCGGCTGCGGCTGACCGTGACCGAACGGCTTCGGAGCCCGGCGGGGCGCGCGGCGGCTTCGGCGTCGGTCGCATCGTCCCCGCCCGGCGGATCCGCAGCGGTCGCGGCAAGCGACACGACGACGGTGGTGGCGACGGCGGACGGCTCGGGCATCGGCGTGCCGGTCGACACCCTCGGCACGGGCCGGCGGGGCACGCGCGGTGGTGGTCGGCGAATTCTCCTACCAGCCGCCGGAACCATCGCAGCCGCTGCAGCTCGTCGTGCTCGACCGCGAAACGCTCGAACTGAAGGCGAACTCCTCGTTCGCGGGCGACGAAGCCGGTACCGCGAAGCTCGCCGCCGCGGTCGCCGGGCTCGAAGATGACACGATCGCGATCATCACGACGCCGCGGGTCGGCGCCGGCCCGCCGATCGAAGGCGCGGCCGCGCTCGCCAACCTGAACCGGGCGGTGGCGGCCATCGGCGGCCGACCGATCCCGGCCGCCGCGGCTGAATCGACCCGCAGCTGCGCCGAAGCCGGCGGCGTCTGCGGTGGCTTCGCGGCGATCGGCACGCCCGGCTTCGCCGCCGGGGACGCGACGGTGAACCCCGGCCTCGGCGCGCGCGGTGGCCCGGGCGGCAGCATCCGGGGGTACCTGCAGTTCAGCCACGGCGGCACGCTGTTCACCTTCGTCCCGGGCGAATACGTCCCGTTCGACACCACCGCCCCCGGGACCACCTCCTCGCAAGCGGTGATCGAAGTCGGCGAAGCGAGATACGCCTCGCAGAAGCTGACCGGGCCGAGCGGCGGCGCCTACGTGCTCGTCCTCGACGCCGGCACCCTCGCCCCGCGGGCCGAAGGCACGTTCGCGCTCACCGGCGTGTCGATGGAAAAGCTGGGCCTCGATCTCGTCGAAATGGCGGATCTGCTCGAACGCTACGAAAACGACCCTTCGGCGCTGGTCTTCGTCCAGTCGATCGGGACGATCGTGCGCTGGGACCAGTACGAAGGAGACCGCGCGCCGCCCATATATTGGAACCAGATCGCGGGCGAGCTGCAGACGCTCGGCGTGAGCCGGGTCTTCTTCGACGCCTTGGAAGGACCGAACCAGACTTACGCCCAGGTCGGTCCGGCCGGTCCCGAGGCGGGCGAATGGGCGGCGGTCGCGAGCCCGGAGGCGAGCAACTCGGTCGGGCAGCTGACCGGCACCCTCACCCGCAACGACTCGGCCCAGTTCTACCCCGAGAACGCGAACGCCTTGAGCGAATTCGGCGACGAACTGACCCTGGTCGCCTATCAGCAGCCGGAACCGTGGCCGCTGCGCGAATCCGCGGCCGACAAAGCGGCGCTGAAATGCATCGCGGCCGAACTCAAGCTCCGCTACCCGATCGAGTCGAACTACGACAACGACACGCTGAAGTCCGCCTGGGGCGGCGAAGAGGCGGCGCTCGACAAGCTCTCCTATCCGCAACTGTCGAAGACGGAATGCGAACTGTCGGAATTCACGAGCACCGACTTCGCCGAAGTCTCGGCCCAATTGGACGCCGAGTTCCACGACGTGGCGGTGGTCTGGAAGCTGATCGAAGAACTTCAGAAGCCCTTCGAACGGGGCGCCAACGAGTCGACCTTCTCGGTGCAGAGGATCGGCGAGGAAGTGGTCAATTCGGTCCGCGTGCCCCCATCGTCACGAGTGAGATACGACCCCGAGCAGATCGTCGACCAGATCCTGTACTTCGCGAGCGCCCTGCCGTTCATCGGCCCAGGGGCGAACGCCCTGAGCCTGCTCGCCTCCGGGCTGAGCCTCGTCGACACGACCACGCTGGGCGCGGAAGGGTCTCCCGACATCGGTGGGACGACCGAAGTGGAAGTCGCCAAATTCGCCTCCCAGTTGGCGGAACAGTACCTCGCCGCGGCCGAACACTTCGGGCAGATCGGGGAGATGCTGGTAGGCGACTGGGGCAAGCTGCGGACGGCGGCCCACAATGCCGTCTACCAGTGGGATTGGACGGAAGAAAGCAGCGACCGGGCGGCGACCGGGCTCGAATTTGCCGCCCGCCGCTTCGCGTTCGCCGCGATCTTCCCGACGGAGTACGGCGGCCTGCTCCGCGCGACCAAGGCCGGTGGCACCCTGCCGATCCCCGCGAACGCCTCGCGGTATGGCTGCTGGCAGTACGGTCGCACGGCAAAGAACCCCCGCACCTGGTACCCGTTCGGCGCCGCCGCCGCCCTGGGTGGGCTGACGCCGGTCGTCGAAGCCGGAGTCGCGGAAGGGGCGCCGACGCGGGAGGCGTGGGTGTTCGCACAGCCGATCGCGGCCAACGGCGGGAACCCCGACGAAGGCAACACCATCTACCGCAACGACTTCAAGCCGGTGGTGCCGAGCGAAGCGCTGCTCAAGCAGATGTTCGTCGAGGACGTGCCCAAAACGCAGCTTCCCCCGTTCCAGCCGCTGGAATTTGCGGTCTCGATCGCCCCGCGGCTCAAGGTCCTCGACGTCTACCACGGGACCACCGAAAACATCAACGGGGAAAAGGAATACAACCAGTGCGAAGGCCAGTTCGCACCCTGGCCCTGGGGCGGTCCCTGAGCGGCCCCAACTCGACACCCCCGTCCTCCTCGAGCACCTTGAGCCGTGCCGACCCCCTTTGATCGGCGATGGTCCGGCCCCGGCCCTTCCCACCGGCTCGGGGGAGCCAGGAGACGGGGCAGCCAGGACTCGAACCTGGAATCGCCGGTTTTGGAGACCGGTGCCTTAGCCAATTGGGCCACTGCCCCAGAGGGATTGGATGGTATCGGGAGAGGCTTGATCGGGACCTCGCCGGGCGGTCCGGCATCGGGTCGGATCCGGTTCTCGATTCGGCCGAGGATCGGCTTCCGCGGCGAGCAAGCGGGACGGTGCTCGCAGAGGGACGCCGAGGGACCCGGCCCTCTCGGGTCCGTGGGGAGCGAGGAGGGACGGCGGCGGGCGGGTGACGCGAGGAGCGACGGATGGCTCACGAGACCGTCACCGAGGTGTGGCGTCGTGACGAAGAGCGTGAGATCTCCACACTTCCTCCCGTCCTCCTCATGCCTTCCCACCACTCAGGACCTTGCCGTGGCGCCTTTCTCTCGCATAGCGAGAGAAAGGC
>DASZUW010000030.1:0-2840 GCA_035547475.1 Solirubrobacterales bacterium | reverse complement strand
GGAGCCGCGGGCGCGAGCGCGCCGCGCGCGCCGCGCGGGAGCTCCTGGCCGCGCAGGCGAGCGACTGGGCCTTCCTCGACCGCCGTGGCCAGGCGGGCGACTACGCCTGGCAGCGGGCGAGCGAGCACTCGCGGGCGCTCTACGAAGCCATAGGATGCGACCGTGACACCGATCCGCGTATGCGTTCGCTGGCCCCGGACATGACGCTCGCGCCCCTCCTGGAGCCCTGAGGGAGCCCGAGGCCACGCCCGTGCCGCGCGTCCTGATCCTCTCCTGGGAGTACCCGCCGCTGATCGAGGGAGGGCTGGCACGCCACGTCCGTAAGCTCTCGGAGGCGCTGGTCGAGCTCGGCGTCGAGGTCCACGTCCTGACCCGCGGCGGCGAGGACTCGCCCGCCGAGGAGCTCGCCGCGGGCGTCGCCGTCCACCGCATCCGCGAGCCGAGCCACCCGCAGGACCTGGGCGAGTTCGTCGCCTGGGTCGAGCGGATGAACTCCGACATGCTCGCGGCCGGGGTCGAGCTGGGGGACCGCTTCGACTTCGACCTCGTCCACGGCCACGACTGGCTCGTCGCCAACGCCTGCGACCACCTCGCGCGGCGCTTCGAGACGCCGCTGGTGACGACGATCCACGCCACCGAGTACGGCCGCCACCAGGGCTGGGTGAAAAAGCACCCGCAGGCCTACATCCACGGGGTCGAGCGCTGGATCACGAACCGCTCGCAGCGGGTGATCGCCTGCTCGGCCTTCATGCGCGACCAGATCACCGACATCTTCGGCGTCGCCGAAGGGCGGATCACGGTGATCCCGAACGGCATCGACCCGGGCGACCTGCCGCGCCCCGACCCGGTCGAGCTCGCCCGCCTGCGCGCCGAGTTCGCGGCCCCGGAGGAGCGCCTCGTCCTGCTGATCGGCCGCCTCGTCTACGAGAAGGGCTTCCAGCTCGCGCTGGAGGCGATGCCGGCGGTCATCGACGCCGTCCCCGGCACCCGCTTCCTGGTCGCCGGCTCCGGCACCCACGAGGCCGAGCTGAAGGCGCAGGCGGAGGAGCTCGACCTGATGGAGCACGGCACCTTCCTCGGCTGGATCGGCGACGACGTGCTGCACACGCTCTACGGGATCGCCGACCTCACCGTGGTCCCGTCCATCTACGAGCCCTTCGGCCTGGTCGCGCTCGAGGCGATGGCGTCGGGCTGCCCCTGCGTCGTCGCCGACACCGGCGGCCTGCGCGAGGTGGTCCCCGAGGAGGGCGCCGGGCTGCGCTTCGCCGCCCGCGATCCGGAGGCGCTCGCCGAGGTCGCGATCCGCGTCCTCTCCGACCCCGCCCTCGAGGCGCGCCTGATCGCCGAGGCCAAGGAGCACGTGCTGCGCTTCGACTGGTCCGACGTCGCCGCCCGCACGGCGGCGCTCTACGCCGAGCTCGTCGGCGCCAAGCTCGGCCGCTAACCTGCGCGCGTGCTCTTCTCGAAGCGCAGGTCCCGTCGCAATCCCCTGCAACGGCTCAACGACCAGCGACGCAGCCTCGTCCTGGCCGGGCTGGCGGTCGGCGCCGCGGTCGGCGCCGCGGTCTTCCGGCGCGGGCGTCGCGGCGAGGAGGGGCAGGTCGACGCCGGCGCGGGATTCGGGAGCCCGGTGGCGGCGGCGCAGCCCGAGGCCGCGGCGCCGGTCGCGCCCGTTGATTCCGGCCCCACGCCGGCCGTCGAGGTGCCGCCCGCGGCGAGCGAGTCGGAGCTCGAGGACGTCCGGCCGATCAACGCGGCCCCGGGCGCGGAGAGCGCCGAGGCGGCGCCGACGGTCGAGCCCGCGACCGGGGAGCTGAGCGCCGAGGAGGCCTCGATCCTCGCCGTGCTCGCCCAATCGGGACGGGTCGACGACGACCGCACCGCGATCGCCGTCGCCACCTCGCTCGAACGCGAGGTCGGCGCCGTCACCGGCGTGCTGCGCAAACTCGGCGCCGAAGGGGTGGTCTCGGGCGAGCTCCGCACCGCCTCCGGCGAGGAGATCTGGGCGGTGACCGAGCGCGGCGTCCGCCGCCTCGGCGCCCAGAGCTGAGGCTCCGGACGCCGAGCGGGGACGCTCAGACCGCCCGCTGGTAGGTGCGGAACGCCCGCGTCGCGAAGAACCCGCAGAGGCAGAGGAACGCGACGAGGAGGCCGGTCTTGCCGGCGATCGCGCCCCAGTCGGGCCCCGCGGTGACCGCGTCGCGTCCCGCTTCGACCGCCCAGTTCAGCGGGTTGAAGTCGGAGACGGTCTGCATCCACCCCGGCATCAGGCTCTTCTGCATGAAGGTCACCGACATGAAGGAGAGCGGCAGCACGAGGAACTGGACCGCGGCGATCAGCGTCTCCTCTTTGCGGATCAGGAGCGCCAGGCCGATCGAGAGGCAGCCGAAGGCGGCGCCGACGAGGATCGCCTCGACGATCAGGATCACCACCCCGAGCACGCTGTTGGAGAAGCTGGCGCCGACGATCAGTGCGAGGACGACGATGATCAGCGACTGGATCGCCGTGGTCAACGACCAGGAGGCGAGGCGGCCCGAGATCAGCGAGCTTCGCCTCACCGGCGAGACCAGGAAGCGGTCGATGACGCCGCGGTCGATGTCCTCGATCACCGGCATGCCCGCCCAGCCGGCGCCGAAGAACGCCGTCATCACGACCACGCCGGGGGCGAGGAACTGGATGTAGTTGTCGGAGCCGAAGCCGGGGATGTCGGTCACCGCCTTGAAGAGGGCGCCGAAGAGCAGCAGCCAGATCACCGGCTGGATCAGCGAGACCGCGATCCACCAGGGCTGGCGCCAGAGCGCCAGCAGGTGGCGGACGGTCATGTGTCGGGTGTCGCGCAG
>DASZUW010000029.1:0-6111 GCA_035547475.1 Solirubrobacterales bacterium | reverse complement strand
GAGAGAAAGGCGCCACAGCCGCGCCGGCGGAGGCGCAAAGGCATGAGGAACCGTGACGAGATCTCGGAGTTCGTCACGGAACCCCGCACTTCGTCACGAACCCTCGCCCCCTTTTTCACGAAAGCCCAGGACACCGTCCCGCCATCCGAACCCCTGTGGACGGCCCGAGCAAGCCCCCCGCACTCACCCCGCGCCCACCGCAACGAGCCTCGCCAGCTCCCGATGTGAATCGGTGACGAGGTCCGCCTCCGGTCCCGGCCCCCGGTCGTCCGCAAGCCCCCGATAGCGGACCGTCCGCATCCCCAGCGCCCGGGCCCCCGCCATGTCGGTGCGGCGGAGGTCGCCGACGTGGACGGTGGCGGTGGGCTCGGTGCCGAGGGAGTCGAGGGCGGCTTCGAAGATCTCGGGGGCGGGCTTGTAGGCGCCGACCTCGTCGGAGAATGCCCAGGCGGAGAAGTGTCGGAGGAGGTCCTTGGAGGCGAGGAAGTCGCGCAGGATCGCGCCGCCGGTGAAGCCGGCGTCGCAGACGATGCCGAGAGCGAGGCCCGCGGCACGCAGGCGCTCGAGGGTCGGGGCGATGTCGGGGGCGAGGTCGAGGTCGACGCCGCGGCCGGCGCCGAGGAAGGCCTCGGCCACCGCCTCTCCCGTGGCGGGCTCGAGGCCGAGCGCGGCGACGAGCTTCCGCGCGCCTTCCGCCGGCGAGACGTGGACGCCTTCGCTCCACGCCCGTTCGCGGCTCCGGATGACCTCGGCGACGTGGGCCCCGAGGTGCTCGGCGTCCATCTCCAGGCCGCGCTCGCGGCAGGCCTCGAGCACCGCCGCGTGGCGGGCGTCGCGCATCGAACCCGGCGCCGGTTCGACCGCGATCGTGTTCCAGAAGTCGAAGGTGACGGCTTCGATCGGCACCGCGCCGCAGGCTAACGAGCCGCCCGTGCCTACCCTTCGGCGCGCAGCAGGTACTTCTGGACCTTGCCGGTCGCCGTGCGGGGGAGGGAATCGCGGGCCTCGACCGAGGTCGGGCACTTGAAGTGGGCGAGGCGCTCGCGGGTGAAGGCGATGATGGCGGCCTCGTCGAGGGTCGCGCCGTCGCGGAGGACGACGAGGGCCTTCGGGGTCTCGCCCCAGCGCTCGTGGGGGACGCCGACCACGGCGACGTCGACGACGTCTGGGTGTTCGAGCAGGCAGGACTCGACCTGCAGCGAGGAGACGTTCTCGCCGCCGGTGACGATCATGTCCTTCTTGCGGTCGGTGATGCGCAGCATGCCGTCGGCGAGCTCGCCGCCGTCGCCGGTGCGCAGCCACTCGCCCTCGAACGCCGCCTCGGAGAGGTCCGGCCGGCGCCAGTAGCCGCTCATCGACTTCGCCGCGCGGGCGAGGATCTGGCCGTCCGCGTCGACCTTCAGCCGCGCGCCGACCAGCGGCGTGCCCGCCGCGGCGAGGCGCTCGGCGCGCTCGGCCGGCGCCAGGCCCGCTTCCGGCAGCACCCGGTTGACGGTGAGCACCGGGCCGCTCTCGGTCAGCCCGTAGGCGTGGATCAGCTCCCACCCCGTCGCCGCCTCGAAGCGCGCGATCGCGGGCGCCGGGGTCGGCGCGCCGCCGGAGACCATCCGCGTCGTGCCCTCGCCCGGGACCGCCGCGCCCCCCTCGCGCCGCTCCAGCGCCGCCGCCTCGATCGCCCCGGCGACCGGGGTCGCGCCGCAGAGCAGCGTGATGCCCTCCGCGCCGACCCGCTCGAGGATCGACGGGCCGCGCACCTCGCGCTGCACCACCTGCGGGACGCCGAGCGCCGCCGCGGCGAGCGGCAGCCCCCAGCCGTTGACGTGGAACATCGGCAGCGTGTGCAGGTAACGGTCGGCTTCGCTCAGCCCGAACCCCCAGCCGACCGTCGTCGCGTTCAGCCAATGGCTGCGGTGGCTGAGGATGACGCCCTTCGGCGCCGCGGTCGTGCCGGAGGTGTAGTTGAGCGTCGCGGGCGCGTCCTCCTCGACCGCCGGCCACTCGCGGCCGGAGCTCGCGGGCGCGAAGAGCTCCGCGTCGGCCTCGCCGTCGAGGACGATCCGGCGCGGCGCCCGCACCGCCGCCAGCCTCTCGTCCAGCTCGGGGTCGACAAGGAGCAGCGACGCTTCCGCGTCGGCGACGATGTAGGCGACCTCCTCGGCGTCGAGGCGGAAGTTGATCGGCACCAGCACCCGACCGCTCCCGGTCGCCGCCCACAGCGAGATCAGGAACTTCACCGAGTTGGGCGAGACGATCGCGATCCGCTCGCCGGGCCCGATCCCGAGCCGCTCGAGCGCCGCGACGAACCCGTCGCACCGCAGCGCCAGATCCCCGTAGGTCTGCCGCCCCAGGTTGCCCGGCACCCCGGGCTCGTCGACCGCCCCCAGCCGCGCGGCCTGCACCGTCCGGGCCCGGTAGATGAAGTCGGCCGTGCTGAGTGGGACCTTCACCCCAGGGCAGCCTAGATGAGCGTTGGGCCCCGCGGCGAGCGTTCCGCTGTTCCTTATGGACCTATAGCGACCATAAGGAACAGCGGAAGGGGTCGGGGACGGGAGGCGCGCCCGCCGGCGGCGCCCTGGATCAGATCGGGCGGAGGGAGCCTTCGTAGCCCGCGAGGAGGTAGCTGATCAGGAACCCCTTCTCGCCGGTCTCGGCGAGGCGGGCCTTGGCGCGCTCCTCCACCTCGAGCAGGCCCTTGAGAGCGTCCTCCAGGATCTCCATCGCTTCCTTGGCGCCACGCTCGTCGGACCAGAATGACTCCTGACCGAGGATCGAATCGGCTCTGGCATCGAAGGTGCCCTCGTTGATCGCGGCTCCGAGCGCGTAGACGCCCGTTTTCAGTGCGCTTGCCGCGAGGATCTGTTTGAAGGGGCGAGGCATCGAGAGGTACTCGTTGTCCCACGCCTCGAGGCGCTGTGCCGGTGCGTAGATCTTTTCCAGCGACCCGCGGACCTGTCGTTCCTCGACCTGTTCGATGAATCCCAAGGCCGCCAGCTCACGCATGTGGTACGAGAGCCGTTTGACGTCGACGCCCGTCTCTTCGGCGATGTCGGTCGCCGAGCAACGCCGCTCTGGGGTGTGCATGGCGTAGAGGATGCGCACTCGCAGCGGGTGCGACATGGCGATCGCCATCGCCATCATCCCGGTGGGCACATCGCCGGCTTCTCGGCTCGGTCGCGTTTCGTGCGTGGTTCGACGTTTCCGTTTACGGGTCACGCCGTCGTTTTGCCGCCGCGAAAGTTCCCGCGCCATTGATCTGGCCCCCCTGTTTGCTCTCAACACGTCAATGCAGTCGAAGCATTTCACTTTTTGGGCGCACGTTGCAACTTTTTGTCTGCACCGGTGCAAGCCATTTCCCCGCTCACCTGTGTCTCACTAAAAAAACCTTGGAGGAAGGGGGGTGACGCTTGTGATCAGTGTGTCCGTGGAGCAGATCGCGCCGGGAATCAGCACCGTCAAGGCAACTTGATGACCTAGCGCTATCTCGACGGTCCCGGCCGGGGTCGAGATTCTGCGGAACGGACACGACTGCGAGGATCCGACTGTGAGGGTCGGCACGCCGCTCGGCGAGTACCCCTTCGAATTCCGGCGCGTCGAGCGCCGCGGTGACTCGATCGCGATCGTCGGGACCGTCGCCGGCCTCGAATCGAGCCTGGTGGTCGACCGTCGCGACCTCCGCAGGCTGCTGACGTACGCCGCGCTGCCGCTCGGCGTCGCGGTGCTGCTCGCCGCCTACGCGGCGAAGGACCGACGCGGACGAGGCTAGGTGCGCGTCGACGGGGCGAGGAAGAGGTCGCACCAGACGTCGGCGATCTCCTCGGCTGAGCGGCGGCCGTTGGGACGCAGCCACTGGGGCGCGTAGTTGACCATTCCGAGGAGGGCCAGGAGGGCGAGGCCGCGGTCCTCGAAGGACATCGAGCCGTCGGCTTCGCCGGCGACGAGGACAGCGTCGAGGATCTGCTCGAACTGTTTGCGCTTGCGGCGGACGGCGCGCCAGCGGGGCTCGCGCTCGATCGTGTGGCGCTCCTGGCCGAAGACGAGCATGTGCGGGATGTGGCGCTCGATGTGGAGGAGCCAGGCGCGGAGGAGCTCGCGCAGGTGCTCTTCGGGGGAGGCGTCGGTGGCGGCGATCGCGCGGGCCCGCTCGAGGAGGGGGTCGAGGAGCTCGTCGCAGATGGCGATCAGCAGGTCCTCCTTGCTCGCGGTGTAGTGGTAGATGCCGCCCGCGGCGAGGCCGGTCGCCTCGCTCAGGTCGCCGATCGAGGTCGCCTCGTAGCCGCGCTCGGCGAAGAGCTTCGCCGCCGCGTCGATCAGGGCAGCGCGGCGTTCGTCGTAGCGGGCGCGGAGCGCGGGGCGGGTCGGGGGATCGGCGGAGGGCACGGGCCTACTGTTGCAAAAACCGAGGAGGCGTTCGAAAACCGATCAGTCGCTCGGTATCGTGAGGGCATGAACTTCGACCTCTCCGACGAGCAGCGGCTCCTCCGCGACACCGTCCGCGATTTCGCCCGCGCCGAGATCGCCCCGGTGGCGGCGGAGCTCGACCGCACCAAGTCCTTCCCCTACGAGATCGTCGCGAAGCTCGGCGGCCTCGGCCTGATGGGGATCCCGTTCCCGCAGGAGTACGGCGGCGGCGGCGCCGACACCCTCTCCTACGCGCTCGCGGTCGAGGAGCTGGCGCGCGTCGACTCCTCGGTCTGCATCACGGTGGCCGCCCACACCTCGCTCGGCACGATGCCGATCTATCTCTGGGGGACGGCGGCGCAGAAAGAGGAGTGGCTGCCGCGCCTCTGCACGGGCGAGCGACTCGCCTCGTTCGGCCTCACCGAGCCGGAGGCGGGCTCCGACGCCGGCAACGTCCACACCCACGCGCGGCTCGCCGACGGCGAGTGGGTCATCGACGGCGCCAAGCAGTTCATCACCAACGCCGGGACCGACATCTCCGGCTGCGTCTCGATCACCGCGGTGACCGGCGAGGCCGACGGCCGCAAGGAGATCTCCAACATCATCGTGCCGAAAGGGACGCCGGGCTACGAGATCGGCGAGGCCTACCGGAAGATGGGCTGGAACGCGTCCGACACGCGGCCGCTCGCCTTCGACGGCTGCCGGGTCCCGGAGGAGAACCTGCTCGGGCGACGCGGCGAGGGGTTCAAGAACTTCCTCCACATCCTCGACGGCGGGCGGATCGGCGTCGCCGCGATGGCGGTCGGGCTCGCCCAGGGCGCGCTCGACGAGGCGATCGCCTACGCGAAGGAGCGCCAGGCGTTCGGCCAGTCGATCTCGAAATTCCAGTCGATCCAGGCGAAGATCGCCGACCTCTCGGCGCAGATCGAGGCGGCGCGCCTCCTCACCTACAAGGCGGCGCTGCAGAAAGACGCGCAGGAGTCGTTCACGCTCACCGCCGCGCAGGCGAAGCTGATCACGGGCCGCCTCGCCGTCCGCGCGACCGAGGAGGCGGTGCAGATCCACGGCGGTTATGGCTTCATCGAGGAGTACCCGGTGTGCCGCTTCTACCGCGACGCGAAGATCCTCACGATCGGCGAGGGCACCGACGAGGTCCAGCAGATGGTGATCGCGCGGCAGCTGGGTTGCTGATGGTCGAGGCGGTGAAGATCCGCGAGGTCGGCCCCCGCGACGGCTTCCAGAACGAGCCGGAGCGGATCGCGACCGACGACAAGGTGCGGCTGATCGAGATGCTCGCCGCGACGGGCTTGCGCCGGCTCGAGGTGACGAGCTTCGTCCGCGCCGACGTCATCCCGCAACTGGCCGACGCCGAGGAGGTGTTGGAGCGGGCCCGGATCCCGGAGGAGGTCTCGGTCTCGGTCCTCGTCCCGAACGAGCGCGGGCTCGAGGGGGCGCTGCGCCACCGGGAGCGGATCGACGAGGTCAACGTCTTCCTGTCGGCGTCGGAGTCCCACAACCGCCACAACGTGAACCGCTCGGTGGCCGAGTCGCTGGCCGGGGTGGAGAAGGTGCTGGGACGCGCGCGCGCCGAGGGGCTGCGCTGCGAGGGCGTGATCTCGACCAGCTTCGGCTGTCCCTACGAGGGCGACGTCGACCCGGCGCGGGTATTCGAGATCGCGGGACGGCTGCGCGACGCGGGCGCGGTCGAGGTCG
>DASZUW010000028.1:0-7170 GCA_035547475.1 Solirubrobacterales bacterium | reverse complement strand
GGAGCGCGTCGCGGCGTCGTGGCTCGCTCACCTGCGATTGCAGGCTCGCTCGCTACTCCTTGCGTGCTGGCCCCGACCTGCGCCAGACGGGACGTGGAAGCCTCTTGGGGCGAGTCAGGCGGCCGCGGCGGAACCGGGGCGGCCGGGCTCGGGTAGGCGCTCGAGCAGCTCGGCGGGTAGGAACTTGCTCGCGTCCAGGATCTCGAGTCCGGTGACCGCGCCGGTCTCTTTGTCGTAGTCGACGATGCCCCAGGCGGTTTTCTCGCTCTCGACGAACCCCTCCGGACCGGTCGGGATCCAGGCGATGTCCGTGTCACGTTCCCAGTACGCGTAGCGTTCTTTCATCCAGTTCAAGATACCCCCCGATCATCGATTTCCCAGACGCTCACGATGCGGACCCTGTTCAGGTCCTCCCCGACCGGATGATCGTAGATCACCTCAAAGGCGCGACCATCAAGCCGTTCCCCGCGAACAAGCCAATCAGCGCGCCCGTCGTTCGGAATGCGCTCATCATGGCCGAGCATGATCGTCATCTCAACCTGAAACCGGTCGAACTTTCGAACCCATGCACGCCACCCTGCGTGGTCAGTCCAATCGAACCGTTCGATCACGCCCCCCTAAGGGGGCGGGACCGGCCGATTCACCCCCCCCTGCCTACTTCAGGTTGCGGAGAACCGTCTGCAAAATGCCGCCGTTGTTGATGTAGGTGACCTCGTTGGGGGTGTCGAGGCGGACTTTGGCCTCGAAGGTCTTCTCGGTGCCGTCGTCGGATCGCGCGCTGACGGTGACGGATTTGGCGCGGCCCCCTTCGAGGTCGCCGACCGTGATCGTCTCGGTGCCGGTGAGGCCGAGGGACGCGACGTTCTCGCCATCGGCGAACTGGAGCGGGACGACGCCCATGCCGATCAGGTTGGAGCGGTGGATGCGCTCGAAGGACTCGGCGATCACGGCGCGGACGCCGAGCAGGACGGTGCCCTTGGCGGCCCAGTCGCGGGAGGAGCCGGAGCCGTACTCCTTGCCGGCGAGGACGACGAGGGGGACGCCCTCCTCGGCGTAGGCCATCGCCGCGTCGTAGATCGTGGTCTCCTCACCGTCGGGGAAGTGGCGGGTGTAGCCGCCCGCCCGCTCGACCAGCTGGTTGCGCAGGCGGATGTTGGCGAACGTGCCGCGGACCATCACCTCGTGGTTGCCGCGGCGCGAGCCGTAGGAGTTGAAATCACGGACGTCGACGCCCTGCTCGGTGAGCCACTTCCCCGCCGGGCTCTCCTTTTTGATCGCGCCCGCGGGCGAGATGTGGTCGGTGGTGACGGAGTCGCCGAGGACGGCGAGGACGCGGGCGCCCTCGATCGGCGCGATGCCGGGCGGGTCGGCCGGGATGTCGCCGAAGAAGGTCGGCCGGCGCACATAGGTGGAGTCGGGCCAGTCATAGCGATCGCCCTCGGGGACCTCGACCGCGTTCCATTCCTCGTCGCCGGCGAAGACGTCGGCGTAGTTGCGCTTGAACATCTCCGCCGCGACGGAGTCGCCGACCACGCGCTTGATCTCCTCGGCGCTCGGCCAGATATCGCGCAGGTAGACCGGCTCGCCGTCGGTGCCCTCGCCGAGCGGCTCGGTCGTGATGTCGATGTCCATGCGGCCGGCCAGCGCGTAGGCGACGACCAGCGGCGGGCTCGCCAGGTAGTTGGCCTTCACGTCCTGGTTGATCCGGCCCTCGAAGTTGCGGTTGCCGGAGAGGACGGCGCAGACGGCCAGGTCCTTCTCCGCGATCGCCGCCGAGATCTCCTCGGCCAGCGGGCCCGAGTTGCCGATGCAGGTCGTGCAGCCGTACCCGACGAGGTTGAACTGGAGCCCGTCGAGCGCCTCGTCGAGCCCCGCCTGGCGCAGGTAATCGGTGACGACGGTCGAGCCCGGCGCCAGCGAGGTCTTCACCCACGGCTTGCGCGCGAGGCCCTTGGCGAGCGCGTTGCGCGCAAGGAGGCCGGCGCCGACCATCACGCTCGGGTTCGAGGTGTTGGTGCAGGAGGTGATCGCGGCGATCACGACGCGGCCGTGGTCGAGCTCGAAGGTCTCGCCGTCCACCGTCACCTCGATCGCGTCCGCGGAGCGGCGCGTCTCCAGTGCCACCGAGGCGCCGGTGGTCGCGGGCCGCGGCTTGCCCCGCGCGTCGTCGTGGTCCTCGGCGGGCGGGTCGGAGGCCGGGAAGGACTCTTCGATCGCCTCGTCGCGCCCGTTGCCGAGCTGCTCGGCCGCGGTGTCGGAGGCGAGCTCCGCCATCGCCTCGAGGAAGGACTCCTTCGCCTCGTCAAGCGGCACGCGGTCCTGAGGGCGCTTCGGCCCGGCGATCGAGGGGACGACGTCGCCGAGGTCGAGCTCCAGCAGGTCGGAGAAGACGGGGTCCGGGGTCGAGGCGTCGTGGAACATGCCCTGCTCCCGCGCGTAGGCGTCGACCAGCTCGATCGTCTCGGTCGGCCGCCCGGTCAGGTCGAGGTAGCGCAGCGTCTCGGCGTCGACCGGGAAGATCGCGCAGGTCGAGCCGAACTCCGGCGACATGTTGCCGAGCGTGGCCCGGTCGGCCAGCCCCAGCGTCGGCAGTCCCGGCCCGAAGAACTCGACGAACTTCGAGACGACGCCGCGCTCGCGCAGCATCTCGGTGACGGTGAGGACGAGGTCGGTCGCGGTCGAGCCCTCCGGCAGCTCGCCGGATAGCTTGAAGCCGATCACCTGCGGCAAGAGCATCGAGATCGGCTGCCCGAGCATCGCCGCCTCGGCCTCGATCCCGCCGACGCCCCAGCCGAGCACGCCGAGCCCGTTCACCATCGTCGTGTGGGAGTCGGTCCCGACCAGCGTGTCGGGGTAGGCCCCGAGCACGCCGTCGCCGCGGCGCGAGTAGACGACCTGGGAGAGGTACTCGAGGTTGACCTGGTGGCAGATCCCGGTCGCGGGCGGCACGACGCGGAAGTTGTCGAAGCTCCCCTGCCCCCACTTGAGGAACGAGTAGCGCTCGCGGTTGCGCTCGAAGTCGCGCTCGGCGTTGACGGCGAAGGCCCGCTCGTTGCCGAAGGCGTCGACCTGCACCGAGTGGTCGATCACGAGGTCGACGTCGACCAGCGGGTTGATCGCCTTGGGGTCGCCGCCGATCTCGTCCATCGCGTCGCGCATCGCCGCGAGGTCGACGACGGCGGGCACGCCGGTGAAGTCCTGCATCAGGACGCGCGCGGGCTGGAAGGGGATCTCGACGCTCGGCTCGGCGGCGGCGTCCCAGGAGGCGATCGCCTCGACGTCCTCCTTGGTCACCGAGACCCCGTCCTCGAGCCGCAGCACATTCTCCAGCAGCACCTTTATGGAGTACGGCAGGCGGGCGACGTCGAAGCGGTCCTGCAGCGCGTCGAGGCGGAAGATCTCGTACTCGCGGCCGCCGACCGCGAGGGTCGCGCGGGCGCCGAAGGAATCGGTGGAGGTGCTCATGAGACGAACCTTTCGGGGGGAGGGACGGGGAAGGACCTGCTCAACGCTTGCCCTCGTCGTGGCCGGCGGCGATCGCCTCGGCGGCGCGCCGGCCGACGCTGCCGCTCTGGGCGAGGACCGCCACGCGGGGGCTGACCAGGCCGGCGTGGGCCGCCACCCGGTCGAAGAGCGGCGCGACGACCACCTCGACCCGGTCGCTCACGATCGCCGAGCGGACCGCGTCGGCCACCGCCGCGGGGGTCGTGGTCCCCATCAGCGGCGGCTTCTTTTCGCCGGCCTCGGCGAACATCCCGGCGTCGCGGACGAAGCCGGGCGAGACGAGGGACACGCCGACCCCGCGCGGGGCGAGGTCGGTGCGCAGGCCGAGCGCGAAGCCGCGCAGGCCGAACTTGGTCGCGTTGTAGACGGAGGCGCGGGGGCTGGCCGACTTGCCGGACAGCGAGGAGACGAAGACCAGGTGGCCGGAGCCGCGCTCCAGCATCGCGGGGAAGAGGGCGCGGGCGAGGAGCATCGGCGCCTCGAGGTTGACCCGCAGGGCGCGCTTGACCTCCTCGGCGGAGAACTCGGCGAGCCAGCCGGCGCCGGGGAGCCCGGCGTTGGCGACGAGGATGTCGACGCCCGCGGCCGCCGCGGCGAGCTTCTCCGCCTCGCCGTCCTCGGCGAGGTCGGCAACGACGACGCGGTGGTCGGCCCCGGGCAGGCTCTCGGCCAGCGCCAGCAGGTCCCGCTCGCGCCGCCCGCTCAGGACGAGGGTCGCGCCGGCGTCCGCCAACCCCCGCGCGATGGCCCGACCGAGGCCGCCGGTGGCCCCGGTGAGAAGTGCTGTGCGCGCGGCGAGCTCCATTCCAAAGCCCCAATCTACTAGGGGTCCATCCCAGCAGGGATCGCAGCGCGGCCGCAGGAACCGCCGCCTCGGGCGCGAATCCGGACCTTATGTTTGGGTTTTGTAAGCAAATGCCCGGGCGATCCATTACTATGCCGCCGGTCAACACGACCGAGACGCCGAATCCCGCAAGCCATCTGGCAGCGGGAACGGGGGAACCACGTTTTCGGGGCTAATCCACCACCCGGTGGAGGCGCAGGCTCTTTCAGCGCCAGCCCGACAGCTAACCCCGTAGGCCGACGAAGGAGAGATCGGTTTGTCGAAACGTGGTTTCAAGCTGAAAGCGGGCCTTTTCGCAGCGATGGCCCTGATCGTGGCGGCGCTCGCGATCCCCGGTGGCGCCTCCGCCGCCTGCCGCACGGGCGGCCTCACCCCCGCCGAAGTCGACATCTGCACCCCGACCGCGAAGGCCAAGCTGCTGGCGAGCGGCGAACTGATCCCGCCGGCCTCCGCCCCGGCCCGGGTCAAGGCGGTCATCGCGGCGGCGAACAAGATCCGCACCAAGCCCTACATCTGGGGCGGCGGCCACGCCAGCTTCGCCTCCACCGGGTACGACTGCTCCGGCTCGGTCTCCTTCGCCCTCCACGGCGGCCGCTTCCTCGAAAGCCCGCTGCCCTCCGGCCCGCTGGAGAGCTGGGGCGAAGAAGGCGAAGGCCGCTGGATCACCGTCTACGCGAACGCCGGCCACGCCTACATGACGGTCGCCGGGTACCGCTTCGACACCAGCGGCGACGAAGGCGGAGAAACCGGCCCCCGTTGGCACGCCGAACTGCGCGACAACGTCGGCTTCGTCGCCCGCCACCCGACCGGCTTCTAGCCCCCGCGCACAGCCCGCTTCTAGCCACCGCGGACAACGCCGCCGCGGCGGTTTGTCCTGCGAGCCTTGTCCCGCTGGGATAACGTCGCGACATAGAGGGGTCCTCGACTGACATCCGCCTCGTCGGTCTCACCAAGCGCTACGGTGGTGTGACCGCGGTCGCCGGCATCGACCTTGAGATCCACGCCGGCGAGTTCTTCACCATGCTCGGACCCTCGGGCTCGGGTAAGACGACTACGCTGCGGATGATCGCCGGGTTCGAGGACCCGACCGCGGGGACGATCGAGCTGGCGGGCGTCGACGTGGCCGGCGTGCCGCCCTACGAACGCGCCGTCAACACGGTCTTCCAGGACTACGCGCTCTTCCCCCATATGTCCGTCGCGGACAACGTCGCCTACGGGCTGAAAGTGGCCAAGGTGGACAAGGCGGAGCGGGCGCGGCGCCGCGACGAGGCGCTCGCGATGGTGCGCCTGCCGGGCTACGGCGACCGCAAGCCGGGCGAGCTCTCGGGCGGCCAGCGCCAGCGGGTGGCGCTTGCGCGGGCGATCGTCAACCGGCCGCGGGTGCTGCTGCTGGACGAGCCGCTCGGGGCGCTCGACCTGAAGCTGCGCGAGCAGATGCAGACGGAGCTGAAGTCGATCCAGGCGGAGGTCGGGATCACCTTCGTCTACGTCACCCACGACCAGGACGAGGCGCTGACGATGAGCGACCGGATCGCGGTCTTCAACGAAGGGCGGATCGAACAGGTCTCGACCCCGGAAGACCTCTACGAGCACCCGGCCAACGAGTTCGTCGCCGGCTTCGTCGGCACCTCGAACGTGCTGGAGCGGGACGGCGAGCGCTTCACGGTGCGGCCGGAGAAGATCGAGGTGCTCGCGCCGGGGGAGCCGGCCGACGGCCTCGTCACCGAGCGCGGCCGCGTGGTGGAGGTCGCCTACGCGGGCGCGGTGACGCGCTACACGGTGGAGCTCGAGGCCGGCGGCAGCTTGCGGTTGGTGAGACAGAACGTGGGCGAGGCGCCCGGCGCCGCGCCCACGCGGGGGGCCGAGGTCGTCGTGGGATGGCGGCCGCGGCACGCGGCGGCGATTGCCGGCGCAAAGAACAAGGAGGAGGTAGCACCATGAGGAGAGACAAGGGGAGTCCGGCGCGGACGGCGTGGTTCGTCGTCGCGGGCCTGGTCGCGTTCATGCTCGTCCTGGCCGGCTGCGGGGGTGGCGGCTCGAGCTCGGGGACCAGCGGCGGCGAAGGCGGTGGGGGCGAAGAACTGCAGAAGCTCGGCAAAGGCGAGGGGGAACTGAACCTCATCTCCTGGGCAGGCTACGTCGAACCCAAATGGGTGAAGCCGTTCGAAGCCGAAACGGGGTGCAAGGTCAACGACAAGGTCGCCGGCACCTCCGACGAAATGGTGAAACTGATGGAGACCGGGCAGTACGACGGGGTGTCGGCCTCGGGCAACGCGACGGCGCGCCTCTGGGCGGCGCACGAAGTGGCGCCGGTCAACGTCTCGCTCGTCCCCAACTACAAGACGGTCTTCCCCGACCTCAAGGGTCAGGTCTACAACACCTTCGAAGGCAAGCCGTACGGGATCCCGCACGGGCGCGGCGCGAACCTGCTGATGTGGAACAAGAACGACGTCACGCCGCCGCCCAGCTCCTGGGAAGTGACGCTCGACCCGAAGGTCGCGGCGAAGTACTCCGGCCACATCAGCCAGTACGACGACCCGATGTCGATCGCCGAAGGCGCCCTCTACCTGATGAACCACGAACCGAAGCTTGGCATCGAAGACCCGTATGAGCTGAACGAAGAACAGTTCGACGCGACGGTCGAACTGATGAAGGAACAGAAGCCCAACGTCGGCGAATACTGGTCGAGCGCCGAACAGCAGATCGAAGGGTTCGCCAACGGCTCGAACCAGGTCGGCACGACCTGGCAGTACCAGTACTTCGCGCTGAAAGGCGAAAACGAACCGGTGGAAGCCAGCCCGGCGAGCCAGGGCTTCCTGCCG